>CAWUOD010000163.1:0-6744 GCA_963923115.1 uncultured Singulisphaera sp. | reverse complement strand
ATGCTCCCCTTCAGGTTCCCGAAAAATACAAGGATCCTTATGGGCAACTCAAACCAAACCGGAAAAGCTATGCTGGGATGCTCGCCGCGATGGACGAAGGAGTGGGACAAATCATTGAGGCGGTCGAAAAATCCGGGCAAGCCCCCAACACCCTCTTTGTGTTCACCAGCGACAATGGGGGCCCATCGCCTGGAGTCATCACAAATAATGGTTCGTATCGGGCGGGAAAGGGGACCGTTTATGAAGGGGGAGTGCGGGTGGCGGCATTCGCCACCTGGCCAGGGAAAATATCCCCAAATTCCACAATAAGGGAACCCCTTCACGCGGTTGACTGGTTTCCCACGCTTGCCGGACTTGCGGGTGCCGACCCCGCCCGCAAACTCCCCAATCGGCTGGATGGGCTTGATATTTGGCCTGTCCTCTCCCAGGGGAAACCATCGCCCCACAATGAGATTCTTATCCAGACCAGTCCATCGGTGGGCGCCATCCGCGTGGGGGATTGGAAGCTTGTGGTGCACCACGGAATCAGCGATTCGGAGGACACCGAAGCCGCTCCCTTGGCGAAAAAATCGGTGGAACTTTATAACCTTGCCGACGATCCCAACGAAAAGACAAATATCGCCGGTGCCGAAGTCGACCGGACCAGGTCGATGCGGGCACGACTCGACCACTACGCCAAAGAGGCGGTTCCGCCAAAAATCAAACCCAAAGCCAAAAGCTTTGTCACCCCGAAAGTATGGGGCGAATCTTGAACCACAAGCGTTGGCTGATCCTGTCGGGATTGTTGTTGGCAGGGGGGCTGTTTGGGGCCTTCTGGTATCTCAACCGGCTCCCATGGGAACAGGAATCCGAAACACCACCGGCCGTCGCGTTGCCGAAATTGTCTTTTTCCGACATCACAAGTCATTCTTCGATCCTTTTCAAACATGAAACCGGGGGAAGAGGCGACAAGCTCCTCCCGGAAACCATGGGAGGGGGAGGGGCTTTCGTCGATTTCGATGGCGATGGACTTCAGGACATTTTTCTTGTTCAATCCGGCCCCTGGCGGGATCCTGGGGCCAATCCGGGCAAATGCGCCCTGTGGCGCAATGTCGGTGGAGGAAAGTTCGCCGAAGTTCCCGAAGCGGCGGGGGCGTCGCTTCCGGGATTTTTTGGCATGGGGGTCGCGGTCGGGGATTATGACAACGATGGCTGGCCCGATCTGGCGGTTTCCGGACTTGGTGGGGTAAGGCTTTTGCATAATGAGGCGAAAGGGCCGGGACGGGCTTTTGTCGAGGTCCGTTCGGGACTGCCATATATTCCATTGTCAGATAAAAATTATCAGGAATTCGTCAAATCGAACACCCTTATTCCCTTTGCCACATCCCTTACCTGGATCGATCACGACCTGGATGGCAAGCTTGATCTGGCCTGGGGGGAATATGTCACCTGGGCGCCGGCGGCCGATATCGCCGCGGATGCCCGCCTCGCGGGAACATCCCTTAGGGCGTATGCCCCGCCCACGGCGTTTCCCGGTGCAAGGGTGCAATTGTGGCAAAATCGGGGTCTAGGCCAATTCCGGGACATCGGACACGATGCCGGCCTGGTTGTCCGGGAAAGTCGGGATGATCGCTCTGGCGGAGTGCTCGTGGGAAAGACCCTGGGTGTCCTTGCCATGGATATTGACGAGGATGGGTGGCCCGATCTGCTAGCCTCCAACGACATGGCGCGGAATTTCCTCTTTCACAATCAACCAGGACCCGATGGAACAAGGCGGTTTGTCGAACGGGGTCTTGAAAGCGGTTTTGCCTACGCCGAAGGGGCGCCCCGGGCAGGGATGGGGATTGATGAGGCGGAAATTGTCCCGGGTAGAAGGGCTGTGGTCGTGGTCAACTATGCGGGCGAACCCGATTCCCTTTTCGAAATTGGATCGCAAAAAGGACAATTGCGGCTTGCCGACAGGGCCAGAGGCGCCGGAATCGGCTTTGCCAGTCGGGATCCCCTGAAATTTGGCGCGCTCTTTTGCGATCTCGACCTTGATGGTCGGCCCGACCTTTTCACCACCTCGGGCCATCTCGAACCCGATATCGCCAGGGTTCGTCCCAGTCAAAGATTTGCCCAATCCGCCCAGGCCTTCTGGAATGCCGGGGAGGGTAATTTTCTTCCC
Organism: uncultured Singulisphaera sp.; assembly: GCA_963923115.1. Classification (GTDB taxonomy): domain Bacteria; phylum Planctomycetota; class Planctomycetia; order Gemmatales; family Gemmataceae; genus SYLG01. The sequence goes on along the minus strand of CAWUOD010000163.1, from coordinate 4,598 downwards.
TGGACATCCGAGGCGCTTGGGCCGGACTATTTCGCGCCCATGGTGGGTCGAGGCTCTTGTGTCGCGGATCCGGAGGGAAACGGGAGACCAGCGATGCTGATTCTGGCCAATGGCGGCCCACCCAGACTTTTATGGGCTGGCCCCTCGGAAAACCGCTGGATACGACTCGTCATCAAAGGCGATGGCAACAAGGTAAACACCGATGCCCAGGGGGCTGTGGTTTGGGTCGAGTCGGAAGGCAAAAAGATTCGCCATAGGGTGGCCGGAGCCCGAAGCTATCTCTCCCAGGGGGAATTGCCCATTACCATCGGCCTGGGAAAATCCACCAAGGTGGACCGGATTCGTGTGCGATTTCCTTGTCGGGAAACAATTGAAAAAACATGGACAAACCTCGAGAGTGGAACAACCCATGTTTTGAGGATGGACTAAACCAATGGGACCGTGAGGTGTCTTGCATTGTCATTTTTCGGTCTGAATCGAATGGGGAAAGTTAATCGCGGAAAAAGTAGGGTGGGGAATTGGTGGCGACTTTTTGGCGTAAGGGAGAAAAACCAGTCACAATAGCCGTGGCAGAGGCCCTTTTCCTCGAAAAAGATAGAATTGCGTAGACCAGTCGAATAGAATAATTTTCTCGAAATGAATATATCGGGGCCCATTTATCCCGTTTTACTCCCAGGCGGTACGATTGGCTTTACCCCCCCTGCCATAATGGAGCAGTTTCATGTTTTCCCAAACGGTTGAGTATGCCCTTCGCGCCATGGCATATCTTGCCGACCATGAAGGCAAATCGAAACCCAATCCCCTGATCGCGGAAGCCACAAAAGTTCCACCTGCCTATCTGGCAAAAGTCCTTCGACAATTAGTTCAGGCCCGACTACTCAAAGGACAACGGGGGCCCAATGGTGGATTTAATCTGGCCCGCCCTGCCAATCTCATCACCATTTGGGAAGTTGTCGATGCCGTCGAACCTATTCACCGCATCAAAACCTGCCCATTGGACCTAAATTCCCACTCCGCCAACCTCTGCCCTCTCCACCGCAAACTGGATGATGCCATTGCGCTCCTTGAAAAAACATTCAAAGGTACGACCCTTGGTGAACTCCTCAACCAGTCTGGCAAGCCGCATCCCCTTTGTGATTTTGTCAATCCCGCCAAAATCACTTTGGGAATCAGGCAATAGCCGTATTTGACAAAACACGGTCCTGTTCCATCCCTCGCCCGGCTGGCAAGATAGTCCCGGGGAATAAATATCCCTTTTTGCTGCCTCAATAGTCGATTTCCGGCTTGGCGGTATTTTTTCCAGGAACCTTCGCTTGAAATTCCACGCTTGGAAAAATCGTCTCCAGTTTTTTCCAAACGGTCCAAAGCCCCAGGCGATAGGAATTCAAGCCTGCCAAAGGACCTACCCGGGTTGGGCAACCACCTCCCTAAAAAACCCGGCAATAGTCCCTATCGCTATCCCGGAATTGGGATAGAATTCCATCTCTTCCCTCATTGGAGTAACAAAAATGGCTTTGCGCATTCTTGTTGGCGGTATCCTGGCTGGCCTGGCGGTGTTTTTTGTGGGTGCTTTCACCCACACCGCACTCAACTGGGGCGGTCGGGCCATCAAGCCTTTGCCCAATGAGGAAGCCTTTGTCAAAGCATTCGTCGAACAAAAGGCGGAACCTGGCATGTACGCTTTCCCCTTCGTGGCCAATGATGCCCCGGCCAAGGAACAGGAACGCGTCAACGAGGCCTACAAACAGGGCCCGGCTGGGCTGGTGATTCTCGCTCCAACAGGCGAAGACATGATGACCCCGATGATTTTGGGAAAGGAATTTGCCACCAACATTCTCGGGGCCATTCTTGCGGCGTGGATCGTTTCCCAATTTGCGCCCGGCAAGGGTTTCGCCATCCGTTTTGTGGCCGTATTTGCCATGGGGATGTTTGCCTGGTTGGCGATCGATGCGTCGTATCTGATCTGGTATCGTTTCTCCCAAAATTTTGTGAGTGATGCGCTTTTTTCGGGCCTTTTGGAAAACACGGTCGCCGGCTTGATCATCGCGGCCATAATCCGGCCAAACGGTAAAACAGAGATATAAAAAAGAGTAATTCAAGTCTATTGGCAAACCTCTTCACGAATAAACCCCTCCCGATGGTGTCATTGGGGGGAATGGAAATGGCCGCGATTGGGCCGGATCGGGAAGCCGAATCTTCTTGCCAAAGCTGCTTTGCCGTTTTGGGGCGAATGTCCCCTGGGTAATCAGAAGTCGTTTGTCGAACCATTCTGGTGACAAATGGCTTCCGCCAAAGTACCGGCTCGAGGAATTTCCGTTTGCCTTGAAACGGCTAGGATGAAGATACGCAAGCGTTGCGGATAATCAGGCCGCAAGAGGCCCCCCCGGCGAAACGCAGTGGTCGTCGTGGAGGGGCGGAAAACCCAATCATTTTGCGGGACCGGATAATGTGCGATATGACACACCTTTGCATCTTCGTGGCGATCCTTTTGCATCCATATCAGACAGCCGATGTATCAAAGGAACCGGGCGGTCAACTGGCCAACCAGACAATCGTGCCGCTTCGGAATTGTAATCCTGCGGAGTTGGCGAAAAACCTCCAAAAGGTTTTTGGGACATCCGTCATTATTCAACCAACCTCGGGAACCCCTGTCACCGGGTTGCTTCTTGGTGGATCGGCCGCGGGGGTGGAAAACGCCAGGCGGATCATTGAATCCCTGGACAAGGTCCCCCGACCCATACCCATCGAAGTGATCCTCGTCGAATATATGGGTGAAGCCACGATTTCGACCGAAAGCAAAAATCAATGGGATGCGGATGTGCAAAAATTGAAAACCAGCGGCAAGTTATATTCGCTGAGGAAAATGGATTGTCCTTTGTTGGAAAACCAGGAATCCAAAATAAAAATGGCCGAAAGCCGGCCGATGACAACCGGGTCAACAGTCTCACGAACCGGGATCGCGACAAAATCCTTCAGCTATTCCACAATGGGGACCACTGTGACCGCCAAGGGGCGATTTGAGCCCGAGGGCCAAATCGTGGTGGACCTGAATATCGAGGATTCAAGGGTGGTTCCGGAAACATCCAAGCCTCGGGAAAAAAACGAGGATGTCACGCCCGACACCATGGGTCAGCTGACTTTTAGTAACTCTGTTCCCTTAAAACGCGGGCAGATTGTAAAGGTGCATGGAATTTCCGATGAAACCAAAAGTGGCTTGCGCCAAATCATGCTTTATCTGATGGCCAAATAAGCATATTCTTTGGTTGTTAATAGAAATGTTTTTGGATGGCGAACCCTTTATCAACAACCTTCGACAACCGGTGATGTGCAATGGGTGTAAGAGGGGTACCTTGAACCCCTTTTGAATCTGGGAGAGCTCCAGGGTCTGGTCAGAAAAGTGTTTGGGATCCTCGCGGCGTGGTTTCGAATGGCTTTTGGAATTCCAGCGAAACCGTCCTTCTCATCGGGTTACCGGGTGCGGGGTTTTCATTCGGGTGCCCTGAGTTCGTTTTTTCATCAGGAAATCCGTTTTTCTGGTTGACCGGGATCAAAGAATTGTTGGGTATTGGTCGCCAGGGAATGACGATTCCAATTGCGACACGCCTATATCCCAAGATGGCTAAATCTCAAATAATATTGTACCGAAATGGATTTGAAATCGATAAACGAATTATTGTCTGCTCTTGATGGATTGTTTAGTGAAAACACAGGATGAAAATTGGGGAATCAGGGCATTCTGCTTTACCAGAATGGTTTTGTCCTCTAATATTCAAAAACAAACAAATTATGCAAAATCGTTGAGGGTCCCCAAATGTCGATTCGACGGGATACTATCCGAAAAAATATTCGATTTTGTCCTCGCGTGGAAGTACTTGAAAGTCGCTTGAATCCATCTGTCAGCACGGCTCTTGGGGATATCGATGGAGATGGGGTGGTCGATCTGATTTCTGGCACCGGGCCCCACCAGGAGGGCCGTGTTTCCATCCTAAGCGGGCTTGATGGTTCAACCATTTGCGATTTCAAGCCATTTGGAAAGTTTCAGGGTGGGCTGGTTGTTGCTGCAGGAAATTTTACCGGGAGCCAGGGAAGTGCCCTGGAGGTGGCAGTGGGCGCCCTTGCGGGTGGCGGCCCCCGGGTCGATATTTTCCGGATCACCCCCGCGAGTTCCAGCATCCCCATGGGACAGGCCCAGCGTCTGGCCGGCTTATTTGCGTTTGATAGCGCTTTCACCGGGGGTGTCAGTATCGCAACCGGAAACACCAACGGTGAGGGTTCGGATGAATTGGTTGTTGGAGCGGGGCCGGGTGGTGGTCCCCATGTCAAGGTATTTCAGGTTTCCCAGGGATCGGGCAGCGGTTATAAATTTACCCAAATCGATAGTTTTTATGCGTATTCCAAAGGATTTATCGGAGGGGTACAGGTTGCTGTCGGAAATTTGACCCCGGACACCGCGCAGGAAATCGTGACCGGTCCAGGGCCGGGAGGAAGCCCGAATATCAAGGTTTTCGGCAACGGAACCCAAAGGGAATTGGCCAGTTTTTACGCCTTCGACCGCGGTTTTACCGGGGGTGTGTTTGTCGGGGCCGGAAACTACAGTT
>CAWUOD010000162.1:0-6771 GCA_963923115.1 uncultured Singulisphaera sp. | reverse complement strand
TTTCATTTTGGCGCACAGGCTGGCTTGGGACAGTGCTATCTCCAAATTGGCCGGGATCGGGCGGCTCTGATCGCGTTTTTGGAGGCGCAAAGACTCAATCCAAATCTGGAGGGGATTTCCGAAACCATAGAGCATCTCGAGCGAACGGTTGGCGGACGCGGCCCCTCAGGGGATTCCATCCGGGGTGTTTGAGATTAACCACCGCTTTGCGTAGAATTATCGCCAAGCCCTTGCATATGAAAGAAAAAGTGGCCACTCTCCGATTCTGAAACATCAACCAGTCACGACACCAAAAAAGAGCATATGGACTCCCCAAACCTTTCTGAAACACCACCAGCATCCTCTCCACCCAAAGCGGATTTGCCCCGGTTTGATCAATTGGGACTCCGTCCCGAGTTGGTGGATGGGCTGACAAGGGGAGGTTTTCACAAAGCGACTCCGATCCAGGCGGGTGTTCTTCCTCCCGCAATTCTTGGCCGTGATGTCTTGGGAAAGGCCCAGACCGGGACGGGAAAAACCGGAGCGTTTCTCATACCGTTTTTTCAAAGGTTCGCGGAATTTCCCGCAACTCCGGAACCACTTGGAATTGTTCTTGCGCCCACTCGTGAGCTTGTGGTGCAGGTCCAGGAGCAGGCCGAAAAACTCGCCCCGTCAAAAGCATTCAAGAGTGTCGTGATTTATGGTGGAGTGGGCTTTGGGGCGCAACTCGAAGGGCTCCAAAAAGGTTGCCACCTCGTGGTTGGCACCCCGGGGCGAATCATCGACCACCTCCAAAGGGGAAGTCTCAAGCTCGGAAAAATCCAGTATGTCGTTCTGGATGAGGCGGACCGGATGCTGGACATCGGATTTCGCAAGGACATCGAGCGTATTTTGACCCATTGTCCCACTCCTCATCAAACCCTGCTACTTTCCGCGACGGTGCCGGAAACCGTTTTGCGTCTGGTCAATCGATACCTGACCGATCCGGTTCATGTTTCGATCGAATCAGACAAACCCACCGTAGACAAGATCAGCCAATCCTATGTCAGCGTGGAAGAATCCCGAAAACCCGAGCTTCTGCTCAAAATTTTTGCGGATGAAAACCCTCGTCAATCGATCATTTTTTGCGAGCGCAAGCGTTGGGCCGAAGACCTTTATTTGGCCCTTCGCAAAAAGGTTTCGGGCGTTTCCATGATGCACGGAGACCTGCCTCAGGGAATGCGCAACCAGATAATGGCCGCTTTCCGCGCCGGAAAAGTCAAGCACCTGGTCGCGACCGATGTCGTTGGGCGTGGCATTGATGTGACCGGAATCAGTCATGTCATCAATTACGACATTCCCGAAGATCCGGAATCGTATGTGCACCGAATTGGTCGCACCGGGCGCATTGGCGCCGACGGCACGGCGATTGCATTTGTTGCACCCGAACAAGGTCAGCGTCTCACGAACATTGAATCTTTCATCAACAGACTGATCGACCCGCGCGCGGTTGAAGGATTCGAAATGACCCGTCCTGTTGCGGTCGAAGAGGCTCCGAAACCGCCGGCGCCCATGACTCACCGCAAACGCTACAGCAATCGTCTCTGATTTGTAGTTTACCGGAGGCCCCCAAGGTCATGTCCGCCTCCGAACCACCCCCGGAATTTGTTTCCCTTTGGCCCATTTCGCGGGGGCCACTCCGGTCCGGTCGCATAGTCCGTCTGGAAGATGGCGGTCTCGCGGAATGGTATCCCCTGCCAGATGGCTGGCCGACACCATCGACTTGCGGGGCGGAACATGGCTCCGGGGTTCCATTTGATTCAGGTTCGGCGATACCAATCCCGCGTGGCCGCAGGGATGTCCTGAAATTTCAAGCGGCGTCAGAGTCTGGCCCTGGCTGGCTGCTTCTGCCCCGCTCTGATGATCCCACCCTGGACCAGCTATTGGCCGGGGCAGTCAATCCGGTTCAAAAGGCCGGGTTGCTCAAGGGTTTGGCGGCTTTGATTCGATCCCGGATCGACCAGGATTCTGTTTTTCTCCATCCGGCGCTGATTTATGCCCCGGGCGCCGGACTATCCCAAAACGATATAACTGATCTTGAAACATGGAATTATCCCTCGGCCAAATCCATGATGGAGGTTTGGGAAGGGTTCCTGTCCGATGGTGTTGGATCCCCCGGGGAAAATTGGACAAACCTTTTGGATCGCGGGATATGTCTCCAATTGGCAGACTTTCTGGTGGCCAAAAATGATCCCGAAGCCGCCGCATGCTTTCTTGAGTTTTCGGCAAGGGGGATCGCGGATGTCGAAAAAAAAAGACAGAAGGACCAATGGATCTTTTGGGGTTTGGCCGGGATGGTCATTTGCCTGATCCTGGGGTTGGCACTGGCGGGTAGGTTTGCCCGCGAACAATATCAGGGGCGGGTACGGGCCCAATTCGAAATCAGGCAAAACGAAACCCTGAGATCCGGCCAAATTCGGGCCCTTGTCCAATCGGGAAGGCGCATGCGTGAAGCATTGCCCAACTCTGGTTTGGTTCCAAGGTCCCAGGGGCAAATGGTTATTCAACTTTCAGGCGAGGAGCGCAAAGAGTGGCGGGATTGGCTGGCTCTTGCCTCCACTTTTGAGACACAGGATAATTCCGAGCCTGAATTGATGTTGGCGCGGGCGGAAGCCCATCTCCTTTTGGGCCAAAATGACCAGGCCCGCCAACTTTGTATGCGCGTCGCATCCGGATCGGGGCCCCGGGCGGCCTTGGCCTGTTTGGCCTTGGCGGATGGTTTCATCGGGGCTGATGGGGAAAAAACAGTTTCGGCCGAAGACCGCAAAGGGTGGCTGGATCAGGCTGACAAGGTTCTCAATTCCGATGATGATTCACCCTTTGCGGATTTGGTTAGGGCGTATACAGGTTTTTCGCAAGAACGCTTTTGCCTGGAAAACAACGCCCATTCCGAGGCCCAAAAATTGAGGTCGGAATCCCTTGACCTTGTTTGGGAACTTGTGGAAACCCGGACCAGGGAACGGCATTCCGAATTGGCGCCCCACGCGCTAATCCTCCTTCTGGAACACCTGGGGCCCGGTGAGCGAAAACTGGCCAAGGTTGGAAACCACATCGAGGAGACGCTCGCCAAAAATACCGGTTTTTTTGACCTTTACAGGGTGAAGAACAGCAGGCTGGCGCTTCTTGGACGGGACGCCGTCAACCATGCCGAAGTCCTGGCCTTGGGTTTGGCACATCACCAGTCTGTTGTCACCATGGCCGGGCGATTTCCCAACCGTTTGGAATTGCGGACCGGGGAGGTGCTTGACGCATTGGATTTGGCGGATGAATTCAGCCTGATGGTGGCGGATAGTCCCTCCCAAAATGGTTCCGAGGAAGTCTGGATTTGGGCGAATGAACAGGCACAATCCCTTTTAAATCGGACCCCCCGGGAACCCAACCACCTTCGATTGATGGGCAGGTGCTGGATTACCGGAGCTCGTGTGGCGGATGCCGTTCCCGGCGGGGAAGGCGTCTCGTTGAATCGGCTGGAAAAAGGATTGGGGATCTGGAATTTGTTGGAGAGAATTCAGGGCCCAAAAGAAGAGATCCGTTTGGCCCGGGCAAGGACCTTGGTGGAAATGTCGGCCCTCGGCGAGCGATTGGGCCATTCCAAACAGGCTGAAACCCTCGAAACCGCCAGCCAAACCATTCTTGCCACGCTTCTCCAGGAAAATCCGGGAGCGATTGTGGCGCTGGAAACGCATATTCGATCCGGAATATTTCAAGCGATGTTTAAAATCCTCAAAAAAGACTGGAAAGCCGCGAAAAAGATTGTCGATGGGCTTGTTGGCCGTCTGGCTTCCTTTCCACCAAGTCGGGATCCCGTTGACCAAAAACAAATTCAATTGCTTTTGATTCAGGCCAGACTTTTCCAGCTCAATTTGGCGATTCGTGAATCCCCGCCAAAAGATCATGCCCTACGAATCAGGGAAATGGCTTCAATCAGGGATGTTGTCGCCAAAATCACCCAAGATTCCGAAACGCGTGAGGAGATTGGGCGAATCCGCGCGAGGCTTTCGCTTTTGGAATGGTCCCTCGCATCTTTTTCCAAGGGCAAGTCGGATTCACCTAATCTTGAACTCTCCAAAATCCAAAACTCAAAGCCCGAATCGAAAAATCCCATGGTTAACGATGGGTTGCTCGAAAAAACCGCCCGCGAAGCGGTCGCCAGAGCGGTTTGGGAACCCTGGGAGGGGCGGAATCTTTTTTCGATTTGGAGGATCAACCCCTAGTCGGCGTTCTCAAGGTTTGTCTGCGCAAGCGCCTCGGGCGGATTGTCCCAGTGCCCCAACCAGGTTCGGATAATCGGATATTTTTCCGACTGCAGCAAAAGCCAATCAACCGCCCGTGAGCGGATTCGTGTCTCCTCCTCGAGGGTGATTTCACCCGAAATGACCCGCGTTCTTAAAAACACAAAATAAGTATCCAAAGTGTCGCATAGACAATAGTCGTTGATTTCAGGAAAGCGGCCCTCCCTGTATAGCTCATAAACCTTGTCCCCGCTCACATCGAATTTTCCGGGCAGACCAAGTTTTTTCGCCAAAAGGTTCAGCCCGCCGGCGATCGTGAAGGCCTTGTAGTTGCTCATCCAATCCATGAGGTCAATGTGATAAGTCGTGTATCGCTTTCTGGATAGGTCAAAGTGGTGTTTGGCGGTAATCCCCAACTCAAACGCCGCCAATTCCAGCAGGGGAATATCGTATCCCCTTCCGTTAAAGGTAACCAACTGGGCCTGTGGATATCGGCCGATCCCCAACCAGAATTTTTGGACCAGGCTGCCATGCACCCCGTCGGAATCGTCAAGAATCCCGATGTTTCGGGGAAGAAAATCTTTTCCCACCCGGATCACGCATATGGAGATAGGTTTTTGCAGGGTGGGAGGAAGGAAATCGGATCCCGTGGGACTTTTGGCCCGTTCCTGATCCTGGGCCAGCCGGATTGCCTCCGCCGGTTCCAGGTTTTCTCCGGGAAACCGAACTTTTTTCACCAGGTTTCCGTCCGGGATGGCCTCGATATCGAAAACCAGATAACCCGCCTCGGCCGCAGGATTTTGCCGCGGTTCTGAATGGCGATTTTCCGCAATGTGGTCCGGTTCGGACATTTCGGCTCCGGGAAAAAATGGCCCTACTGCTTCAAAAATGGAAAGCCCATACTTGAGGGTGCCGCTCCAATCATAAGTCCATGGTTACCCTTGGGGAAATCAAGTCCGGAAATGCCCTCCATTTTTTCGGCCCCGGATCATCGGGCTTGGTGGATCACCTGGTTATGGGGGTTGGATTGCAGGGCCCTTGGGTGGTTGGTCCCCCAGGATATGGTCCCCTAGGATAGACTTCCTTCCGTCTGTTTGATTGGGGTTTTTGCATGAGTCAGGATCAAGTGGTGCCAACCATCGAAAACGCCAAGGGTAATGCCTCGGCAAAAGCGATTGTTTTCATGGTGGTTTTTATTGATCTGTTGGGATTTGGAATTGTTCTGCCCCTGCTTCCCCTTTTTGCGGACAGATATGTCAAACAGTATCTTGGAGAGAATTCCGCCCAATGGATCGAGGGGTTGGTTCTTGGTCTGTTGATGTCATCCTTTTCCCTAATGCAATTCCTTTTCGCGCCGGTATGGGGAAGGATTAGCGACAGGATAGGTCGGAGACCGGTGCTCCTGGTCGGGCTTGCCGGATCGGTTCTTTTCTACGGGCTTTTTGGATTTGCTGCGGGTCTTCCGGAATCGCAGGCGCTTTTTGCCCTTGGGTTGTTATTTTTTGCCCGGGTGGGCGCGGGTGTCTCGGGAGCAACGATTTCCACAGCCCAGGCGGTCATCGCGGACACAACTCCCAAAGAGAAACGCAAATTGGGTATGGCACTTATCGGGGCCGCTTTTGGCATTGGTTTTACCTTTGGACCCCTCATAGGCTTTGCCGCCCTCAAATTTTTCCCGGATCAAGCGGGTTCGGTGGGTTATGTCGCTTCCGGCCTTTCGGCGATTGCCCTGTTGCTTGGAATCGCAAGGCTTCGGGAAACCCGCCAGTCAACTTCGCCACCGGCGCGTCGTAACTGGTTTGATACCAAAGGTTTTACGGAGGTGGTTTCCTCTCCGGGTCTTGGCCCTGTTATTTTGGTTTCGTTTTTGGCGACGATGGGATTTGGAGGTTTTGAATCCACTCTAGCCCTGATGAATGACCGGATTTTGCAATTGGGCAAGGACTCCAACTTCCTTGTTTTTGCTTATGTGGGGCTCGTCCTAACCTTGGCAAACGGTGCCTACCGAGGATTTGCCAAGCGGATGTCCGAAGAGACAGCCATGGCGATCGGAATCGTCATCATGGGTCTTGGTGTGACAAGTTTGGCTGGAATCAATTTCCTCCACGAAACCGCCCCGCAAAGTGGTTGGATTCTTCCCGGCTTGCTTGGAAGCCTGTCCTTTGCGGTAATCGGTTTTGCCCTCCTGACTCCTTCGGCTCAGGGGCTGATCAGTCGGCGTGCGGATCCGGAGCGCCAAGGCGAAATCCTCGGGGTCAATCAAAGCTGCCTGTCCATGGCAAGAATTCTTGGTCCCATATTTGGCTTAAGCCTTTATAAGGCCAGTCCAATGTTACCCTTTTTGCTTGGAGGAATCCTTGTACTTTTGATGCTTCCCCTGGTTGGGAGAATCCGCAAAGCGGGGGCGCAAACTCCAGGCGCCAATCGATGAGTTCGCCAATGGATGAGTTTGATCACCCACCACACCCAACAACCTGGAACCCGGAAAGGGATCTGGGGTGAACGGTTAGGCGCCCCAATT
>CAWUOD010000161.1:0-6828 GCA_963923115.1 uncultured Singulisphaera sp. | reverse complement strand
CGACGAGCGGGATCATGATTTCAGGATGAACTTCGAGGCCTTCCTTCTTGACGATGCAGGCGGCTTCGATGATGGCGCGCGCTTGCATTTCGGTGATTTCCGGGAACACGATTCCCAGACGACAACCGCGGAAACCAAGCATGGGGTTGAATTCATGCAGGGCCTTCACGCGACGCTCGATCTCCTCGACCGATACGCCCATCTCCTTGGCCATTTCTTCCTGACCCTTGTGGTCGTGGGGAAGGAACTCGTGGAGTGGGGGATCAAGGGTTCGGATGGTGACGGGCATCCCGTTCATCGTCTTGAAGAGGCCGACGAAGTCGTTCCTCTGGAAGGGGAGCAGCTTGGCAAGGGCTTCCTTGCGGGCGGCCGGGCTGTTTGCCAGGATCATTTCGCGCATTTCGCGAATGTGATCGAAGAACATGTGCTCGGTGCGGCAAAGGCCAATGCCCTCGGCGCCAAACGCAACAGCCTGTTCGGCCTGGTTGGGTTGGTCGGCGTTGGTCCGGATGTTGAGCTTGCGGACCTTGTCGGCCCACTTCATCACCTTTTCAAAGCGCTTGTAAACAGGCGCCTTTCCGGCTTTGAGGCTCTTTTCGATAAGGACCTGGACCACTTCGCTGGGCTTGGTGGCGACTTTACCCGCGATTACTTCGCCGGTGAAGCCGTCGATGGAGATCCAGTCGCCATCGTGGAGGACCTTTCCGCCAACGCTCAGGGTCATCTTGTCGTAGTCGATCTGCAAGGAGGAGCAACCTACGATACAGACCTTGCCCATCTGGCGGGAAACCAAAGCGGCGTGCGAGGAGGCGCCACCAAAAGCGGTGAGAATGCCATCGGCGGCTTGCATACCGCGGATATCCTCGGGGCTCGTTTCGCGACGAACCAGGATGATGCGGTGATCGGCGTGCTTGCCGTGTTGTTGGCCATACTTTTCCGCGTCTTCGGCGAAGAACTTGATGCGACCGGTCGCGGCGCCGGGACCGGCGTTGATGCCCTTGGCCAGGAGGTGGCCTTCCTTGACGGCTTCCGCTTTCGCCTTCAGGTCGAAGATGGGCTGGAGAAGCTGGTTGAGGTCATCGGGCGGAATACGATTCTTGCCGATGGCTTCCTTCCAATCGATCAGGCCTTCCTCGACCATATCGACGGCGAACTTCACGGCGGCGAATCCGGTTCGCTTGCCGTTGCGGGTCTGGAGCATCCAGAGTTTGTGGCGCTGGACGGTGAATTCGATGTCCTGAACATCCTTGTAATGCTTTTCGAGGATGCCGCGGACTTTGTCCAGTTGGGCATAAACATCGGGCATTTCAGCCTGGAGTTCGCTGATTTTCTTGGGGGTGCGGATGCCCGCGACAACATCTTCTCCCTGCGCGTTTGTGAGGTATTCCCCGTAGAAAACATTTTCGCCGTTGGCGGGGTCGCGGGTAAACGCGACACCTGTGCAACAATCGTCACCCATGTTGCCGAACACCATCGAGCAGATGTTGGCTGCTGTGCCCCATTCGTGGGGGATGTTGTACTGGCGGCGGTAAACGATCGCGCGATCGTTCATCCAGGATCCAAACACGGCGCCGATAGCGCCCCACATTTGTTCGTGGGCGTCTTCGGGGAAATCCTTGCCGGTGCGATCCTTGACGGCCTTTTTGAACCGGGTGACCAGTTCTTTCAGATCGGAAACGGTCAGCTGGTTGTCTTCATGCACGCCCTTCTCGTGCTTGAGGTCTTCCATGATTTTTTCGAAGGGGTCGATTTCGGTCTTGGATTGGGGTTTGAGGCCCAAAACAACATCACCATACATTTGCACGAAACGGCGATAGGTGTCCCAACCAAATCGCTCGTTGCCGGTCTTTTCGATCAGGCCCTTTAGGGTGGCTTCGTTAAGACCAATGTTGAGAACCGTGTCCATCATGCCAGGCATGGAGTCACGGGCGCCCGAACGACAGGAAACAAGAAGAGGATTCTTGGTGTCGCCCAACTTGGCGCCCATTTCCTTTTCCATTTTGCTGACGGCTTCGTTGACCTGGGCCTTGAGCTCCGGGGGATAGCTACGGCCATGGTCATAGAAATAGGTGCAAATCTCGGTCGTGAGGGTGAAACCAGCGGGTACGGGAAGGCCAATTTTGGCCATTTCCGCAAGATTGGCACCCTTGCCTCCGAGGAGGGTTTTCATGGAGGCGTCGCCATCGGCACTGCTGCCGCCAAAGTAATAAACGTACTTGTGACTCATAAAGGTCGTCCTTCTCTCCCAAAGCCGCCGAAACGGATCGGCGAATCAAAAAACGGGGCAAAAGCCGGTTCCAAACGCATTGGATTCCTTATTGGCTTAAGGAAAACGGGTAAAAAGTCCAAAAAAAGGCCCACTTTTGGCCTCAAAGCGGCAAGACTCGATGTGTTTTGATATATTTATATTTATTAGTTTGCAATGGAATGATTTTGCCTTCAATCGGTTCCGGCGGTTGACAGCACCCCCTCTGCGTTTTATCTTAATATTTTGGCAAACATTCCTTGTATGGCGCTAGGTGGTCAATGGTCCGCAAAAAGAGTTCCGCAGGAAAGAAAAACCGCTGTCGTTTTTGCACCAAAGAGGGCTGCCCCAGGCCCACATTTGTTGATTACAAGGATGTCTTCACCCTCAAGAAGATGTGCACCAGCCAAGGCAAGATGTTTTCCCGCAAGCGTTCCGGTAGCTGCGCCGCTTTCCAGCGCGCTGTTGCTGACGCCGTGAAACGCGCCCGGTTCATGGCTCTTTTGCCTTATGTGGGCGAATAATTTCGCTCACGACGGTTTCTTTTCGTTTCGCTTTTTTGATTCATTTCGCATCAAGGCCCGAGCGGGGCCATCCTCCCGGGCGTTGATCCGGACCCAAGGATGTGCCCCGTGCCGATTTTAACCCTTCCGGATGGATCCCAAAAAACGGTCGCGGCAGGCACTTCTGCCAGGGACATCGCCGAATCCATAGGCAAGCGTCTGGCCCAGGCGGCGATTGCCGCCCGGGTGAATGGTCATATTGTCGATCTGGGCGCGCCTCTTTCCGACTCGGCAGAGCCCCAAACCCTCCAGATTCTCACCGAACGCGACGAGGATTCGCTTGAGGTCCTGCGCCATTCCTCCGCCCACATTATGGCACGGGCCGTTGTAAGGCTATTTCCCGGCACCCAACTTGCCTTCGGCCCTCCGATCGAAAATGGTTTTTATTACGATATCGATTCGCCCACCCCGATCCGCGAGGAAGATTTTCCACGGATTGAGGAGGAAATGAAGAAAATCATCTCCCAGGCCGAGCCTTTTGAAAGATTTGAAAGAACCGTTCCCCAGGGCCGTGAATTGGTCCAGGGAATGGGCCAGGAGTACAAGGTCGAGCACATTGATGAGGAGCTTTGCAAGTATCCCATCCTTAGCTTCTATCGCCAGGGGGAATTTGTCGATTTGTGCCGTGGCCCCCACATCCCCCACGCGGGGCGTGTGGGCGCTTTCAAGATCCTTTCCATCGCGGGGGCCTATTGGAAAAATGATTCCAATCGCAAACAGCTCCAGCGGCTTTACGCAACGGCGTTCTTCAGCCAGAAGGACCTTGATGAGCATCTCAAGCGGATGGAGGAGGCCAAAAAGAGGGACCACCGGCTTTTGGGAAAACAGCTCGCCCTTTTCACCATAAGCCAGGCGGTCGGCCCGGGGCTCATCCTTTGGATGCCCAGGGGGGCCCTGGTCCGGGGAATTCTTGAGAACTTCATCCGCGATGAGCTTTTGAAACGGGGTTATTCGCCTGTTTACACTCCCAATATTGGCAAACTCGAACTTTACCGCACAAGCGGCCACTTCCCCTATTATCGGGACGCGCAGTTTCCACCCCTGTACCAGCATCCCGCCGCCCAGGCGATCGATTTGCTGCAACACCGCCTTTCCGCCGGGGAACTTGCCCCTGAAAAGGAAGCCGAGATGGAGAAATTTCTCCATCAGGCGAGCTTGTCCATTCCCGGATACACCGAGGCGAAGTCCCAATCCGACAAGCTGGATATTATTGATGCTTTTACCAGGGATTTGCTGGCCAAATTCCAGGTCAAGGTCAACGGCTACGACACGGCGGAATCCCGGTCTGATCGGTCCCGGGCCCTTTTGGGATGGCTGGAAAACCAGGAGGGTTACCTGCTGAAGCCCATGAATTGCCCCCATCACATACAAATCTACAAGGCCGAACCGCGGAGCTACCGCGATCTGCCACTAAGGCTGGCCGAATTCGGGACGGTTTACCGGTACGAGCAGACCGGGGAGCTTTCGGGCATGACCCGCGTTCGCGGATTCACCCAGGACGACGCCCACCTCTTCATCACCCCAGAACAGGTGGAGAGCGAGCTGCAAAAGAATATTGAATTGGTCCTTTTCGTCCTCAAAACCCTCGGCTTGGGTGACTACCGGGTTCGCATTGGCCTGCGCGCCAAGGGATCCGACAAATATGTCGGTTCCGGGGATGACTGGAACAATGCCGAAGAGTCGCTCATCCGAATTGTCAAAGCCCTTGGAATGAACTATTCCGCCGAGGAGGGGGAGGCGGCTTTCTATGGTCCCAAAATCGATTTCGTCGTAAGGGACTGTATCGGGCGCGAATGGCAACTGGGAACGGTTCAGCTCGATTACAACCTTCCCAAACGGTTCGATCTGGAATATGTGGGCCCCGACAACAAGGCCCATCGGCCCGTGATGATTCACCGGGCTCCGTTTGGATCGCTTGAGCGGTTCATGGGGATCCTTATCGAGCACTTCGCGGGGGCCTTCCCCTTCTGGCTCGCGCCGGAGCAGGCAAGAATCCTTCCCGTCAGCGACAAGTTCAACGATTATGCAAAATCGGTGGAGTCGCGACTAAGGGAGCACGGTTTCCGCGTGACGGGCGAGTACAATCCCGACAAGATTGGCTCGAAGATACGCCAGGCAACCCTCGACAAGGTCCCCCTGATGCTCGTTATCGGGGAGAAGGAAGTCCAGGCCAACGGCGCGGCGGTTCGCCATCGTGTGAAAGGCGACCTTGGCATGATGCCGATCGACGCGTTGATTGCCCGGCTTGAGGCCGATGTAAAATCGCGTACTCTCGACTAGACCCGGAGACACAAACTGGAGAAAATTCCCTGACTGGATTTTCCCGTGGAAGGAGCCCCGGATGAGCGATTTTGCCTCGGTACCCCTGGATCAGGTTCGCGACTATTGGAACCGTCGCCCTTGCAATCTGCGCCATTCCAAAAAAGAGATTGGCACACGCGAGTATTTTGATGAGGTTGAGGCCCGCAAGTATTTCGTCGAGCCCCATATTCCGGGCTTCGCCGATTTTTCCCGCTGGAAGGGTAAGCGGGTTCTGGAAATCGGTTGCGGTCTGGGAACGGACACCATCAACTTCGCCCGGGCCGGGGCTGAAGTCGTCGCATTGGACTATTCGGATATTTCGCTCGACCTTGCGAGCAAGCGAGCCTGGGCCTTTGGCCTTTCCGACAAGATCAGGTTTGTCCATGGGAACGCCGAGGAGCTTGCTTCCCTGGTCCCGGAAGGCCCGTACGACCTCGTGTACTCCTTTGGAGTCATACATCACACCCCGCATCCCGAACGGGTGGTTTCCGAAATCCGCAAACTGATGGGCCCGGATTCCGAACTGAGGCTGATGGTTTATGCCAAAATCAGCTACAAAACCCTTTGGCTCATGCACACCGAGGGCCCATGGGAAATTGGCACACTTGATCCCCTGGTGGCCAAAAACTCCGAGGCCCAGACCGGTTGTCCGGTGACTTACACCTACACCAGGGGTGGGTTAGATAGGCTATTGCCCGGTTTTCAAATTACAGAAGCGAAAAAGTCGCATATTTTCACTTGGGACATCGACCACTATGTCCGTCACGAGTATGTTCGCGACAAAGCCTGGCAGGGTGTGTCCGAGCAGGATCTCGCCGAATGGGAAGAGGAGTTGGGCTGGCATTATCTCGTCAAGGCCAAACTCGCCGCCTGATCCGGCGGAATCGCGTAACTCACCCGAACAAAAACATCAATGAAAAAAGGGCGGGAATATCCCCGCCCTTTCTCGTTGATTTTGGATTGTGGCCGTCTTATTTGTTCAGGCCGAAATCCCTGGGCAGGGTCCGCAGCGCGCTGTGGATGTGGTTGGCCGGGTTGCCTTCGGCATCGGCTTGCACATTGAGGAACTCGACCTGGAAATCGGCGCGCGCGACCCGGTAGGTCATGGGCTTGCCTGGCTTGTTTTCCTCGCGGAAATAGCTGAAATACAGTTCGCCTGGTGTCTTCTGAATCCGGTTCCACTCGCGGGCTGCGATGGAATCGGGATAGCGGCGCAAGTATGCCTGGACCAATTTGTCGAGAACCGATTTTTGGGCTTCGCCAAGTTGGCCGGAGGGGATGCCAACAAGGGGGGAGGGTGTTGCTCCCGTGGTTTTGGCCTCGACTTCGGGGTGGGCCTTGGTTTGGCGTGCTTTCCCGTTTTGCTCTTCGCTGAACGAGCCAATCAGCTCCAGGGCCAAATCCTGGACATTGGAGAGTGTTTTTTGGCCCTTGCGGGATCCGCTTCGAATCTCGACGGGGTTGGAGGCGAAAACCGATGGTGTCACGCTGACAACCTGATCGCCCTCAAGGGTGTAGTTGAGGGAGAGATGGTGCCCCTCGAATCGCCAGCCCCACCGGCCGTTGCCGGGTTCGCCATAAATCGAGACAAAATACCAGTTGGGATTGCGGACATTTCCTTTGCCCCCCTCCATTTCGTGAAGGACGGATTCGAGGCTCATGATCGTTTCGGCAGACCTGGCCCCCTCGGCGGAGGTGCCTGAGCGAAGCAGGGTCTGT
>CAWUOD010000160.1:0-6837 GCA_963923115.1 uncultured Singulisphaera sp. | reverse complement strand
AAAAATTCATCGAGGGAAAAAAGATCAACGGCCACACGCGATTGGACATTGCCGTGTTTGACCAAGGCATGCTGGTGGGATTGATCCCCCACAAAAAGAAGCCCCCGCCCTTTTTGTTCCGCGGGGGCGCCGTGAATGATCCGCACCCGGAATTCCAAATCGTGAAGCTGTAGCGTGCTTTGCAGGAGCTTTTGGTCCATTTCAAACGGAACAAGTGCCGTGACCTGCCCCCGAAGGCGCAGGGCCTCCGCCGCAGCCAAACAGTAGTACGACTGCTGGCTCCCGGCATCGATGTAGGCATCTCCCGGCTGAAGCACCCTACTGATCAAAACCCTTTGGCCCCGGCAAAGCTCCCCGGTCGTTAGAAGTTGGGAAAGTCCGAAAGTGTCCTTCCTGGCGAAAAATAGCGCCCCAACCTCGGACTGGATTAGCACCCGCTCAGGCCCACAATCCACATGGCGGCGACGAAGCCCCGTTTCAATCTGCTGGTCCACTAAATCGATATGCTTCTGCAATCCTTCGATATGCAAATGCAGCCCGTCCACCAGTTTTTTTTGTCTGGCCTCCATTCGGCTCAGCTCGTCAAAAAGGGTGGCGCACAGATATTCGCGGCCTTTTTTCGCCAATCCACCCATGGTGGCTTTAAGAATCCCCCGAAAAACCCGAGCGCATCGCCCCAAAAATCCCTTGGCCCCGGGCCGTGAGGGTGCGGTCTCACAGGCTGTCTTCACAGCCTGGATTTCCATGGGCTTTTGAGCCTTCAAAATCGATTCCAGCAAATAGTCCAGGCTGGCCCGATCCAGAGAATCCTTCACAATCATGGCTATGTTGTAAACCGCCCCGGAATCGAAAGTCAATCAGGAATTGATCCCGGGAGCCACGCCTGCCGCTAAGACAATGGAAAAAGAAATGGGAGGGAGAAACTATCGATTTTTTTAAAAGAAGACCCATTGCACCAGTAAAAGAACAGGCAACAAAACCAGAACACTGATCTGGATATATTTGAGGAATCCCGGAGTTGGAAAATGAAGCTCCTGGGCAATCGATTGGACCATAAAGTTCGGGCCATTGCCAATATAGGTCATTGCCCCAAAAAACACTGCCGCGGTGGAGATCGCCGCCAAAAGGTGCGGGGCGGCCTCGGCCAACTGGCCAATTTGGTCCCGGGACCCGGCGGCCACGGTGGCAAACGCCATGTAGGTCGGGGCATTGTCCAAAATGCTGGAGCCAATTCCTGTCAGCCAATAATAACGGGCGGTGCCAGCCCCTCCCATGGAATCGGCATTTTGGGAAAGAAGGACAAGTGCGGGCCCCATGGTAATAAAGAGGCCAAGGAAAAGAATCCCAACCTCGCCAAATGGGTGCCAGGAAAAACCGTTCGCCTTTCGCAACCGTTCAGGGGTGATTGCCAACGACCCGAGAGCGCAAACCACCATCAACCCGCCCCCCACCAGCGGATGGTCAAGTTTAAGACCAATACCGGTCAATTCCCCAAACCGCGTTGCCACCTGATCGGACTGGAACAGGACCGCCAGCAAAATCCCTCCCAGGAACAGCAGGTTTCTTTTTCCCGAAAGACGAAGGGGCCCCTCCTCCAGGGAAATATTTTGTCCGGGCCGCTCCTGCGCCCTGAGCAGGTTGGCCACCGTTTCGGGATCGGCCGCCAGCCAACTCCGCCAAAGGATCCAATCCCAGACAAAAAATATCGCCAAAACCAATCCGTTCGCCACCAGCCATTGAGGCCAAAGCCTTGTCGTCCAAAGAAAATCGACCCCCTGGAGGAATCCAAGAAATAGCGGCGGATCACCCAAAGGCAAAAGCAGACCACCCAGGTTGCTGACCACAAAAATGAAAAACACCGGCAAATGCCACGATTTGCGCCAACGATTTGCCCTGAGGAACGGCCGAATCAGGAGCATGCTCGCGCCGACGGTGCTGACAAAATTTGCAAGGACCGCGCCACTAGCAAGAATGAGCGTATTGACCCAGGGACGCCCCTCGATTTTCCCGGCGACAACAATCCCACCCGCGACAATATAGAGAGAACCGACCATCGCCAAAAACGCAACATATTCCTCGATGCTGTGCCCCAAAAGCGCCATGCTCGCGCCATGGGTTGACTTTTCCAGTGCAGCCAGTCCCATCACCACGGGAAGGGAACAGATCCCGGCGACCAGCAATTTGTTAACAGGATGTTCCCACCAGTGCGCGGCAACCACAGGCAATAGCGCGATCAGGAAAAGCAAAATCGCAAAAGGTAAAACCGACCACCCGGGCACGGTAAACGGGACGCCGTGCCCTCCCCAAACGGGGGCCGCCGCAAACAACACCCCAATCACCGCGCCAAATCCCGCCCTCATTCCTCACCCTCGGATGCCCAACTGCTTCCGTTTCCAGTCAAATAAAGTCAAGGCAATATTCATGGTCTTATGGTTTCTTTCCCTCGCTACTCCGGGAAAAAAGCTCCACTGTATAAAAGTGAATGTCCACAATATCATCGATATTCCGGGCATATCCCCCAGCCATGCTGATCGCCACCGGCAGACCAGCCCGCCCCAGCGCTTCCCGAACAATACGGTCCCTCTCCGCCAGCCCCTTTTTGGACACTTTGAGCCTTCCAAAAGCGTCCCCCTCAAAGGGGTCCGCCCCAGCCAGATATATGGCCAAATCCGCGCCCGATCGTTCCAGGGCAAGTTGGACGCCCCGCCGAACCCCTTCGAGAAAAGCATCATCCGTCGCCCCATCCTCCAATGCGATATCCAGATCGGAAATCTCCTTGCGTAGGGGAAAATTCCTCGCTCCGTGAACCGACATGGTAAAGATGGTGGAATCCTCGCGGCAAATGGAGGCGGTTCCATTCCCCTGATGGACATCAAGGTCGAGCACCACAACCTTATTCACCAGCCTCTCCGCCTGAAGGGCCCGCGCGGCCACGACAGAGTCGTTGAAAACACAATACCCTTCGCCCGCATCGGCAAAGGCGTGATGAGTGCCACCTGCCAGATTGATTCCCACCCCGGAGTCCATTGCGGCCCGGGCGGCCTCGATCGTGGCCCCGCTTGACCTTCTGGATCGCTCGACCATTTCAAAAGACCATGGAAATCCGATCCGGCGCACCTCCGCGTCCGTTAGTTCCCCGTTTGCCACCCGCCGGACATATTCCCGATCATGGGCCCGACAAAGCTCCTCATCCGTCGCGGCGTGAGGTACACAAAGCGCCTCACCAGCAAGGTCGGCCGCGACAACCCTTTCCCGCAGACGCCGATATTTGTCCATGGGAAAGCGGTGTTCCGGAGGCAACGGAAGGACAAAATGATCGGTATAAAAGATCTTCATAAAAGGACTTGATTCATTCCGGGAAAACCATGTCGCAACCCATTCCCCGGGGACTTGGAAGATGTCCTTAACGGACCGCCCATTTTTGCCAACCCGTCGAAAACACCTCCCGCTCGATTCCCGAATATTCGATCACCTGTTCCAGGCTTCGGGTGTTGTTGTTGTCATCGAGCTGAAAACCCTCCACAAATTTGGTGAACCTGGAAGCGGAAGGGCCAAAAGCAAGGTAATAAACGGCGCTCGCCTGAAGGGCCGGGGAATCGGGCCCGCTGGCCTCGCCACAAATGACCTGCCATCCGTTCCATTTTTTCGAATACGCCGCAACCCGGCGCTTTTCGTCCACTAGCGGCCTAAGCGAGGGTGTGGCAAGCTTCCAGGTGGTGGCCCGGCCAAATCCCAATGTCAACCACTCCGGAACCTTGTTCGTTCGCTTTGCTTTGCGTCCGATCATCATGGCCGCGACCATTTCCCCTGCCCGATGCTCCCCAAGGGTCCCCTCTTTTGGGGAACCCACAGTCGCTGCGGCGCGAAGCACCCAATCATCCGGATTGACAACGGCCAACTCGTCCTTTTCGGGTGAGCGCTTTTCCACTCTGCGAATATAGGTTTTGAGCTGATCGACATTGGCCCAAATAAAAATACCAATCCTGGTTTCCTGGGCCTCCTCCTCATCCAGTTCCAGGGTTTTCATGGCCAATTCCCGGTGTTTCTCCGCCAATTTCGCCCATTCCTGGACCCGCTTGCCTTGCGATTTGGGAGTCAAAACAATAAGGTTTTTGGTTTCGGCGACTACTGGCTCCTCTGCGGACAAGACGGTTTTGAAGGCACCTACCAGCTCGGTCATTCGCTCGTCGGGGACCTTTGTTTCTGTTTTTTTCCCATCAGGATTTTTGGAATGGGAGGCTTTGCCATCCAGGGCTTTGGCACCCGCCCCCTTGGCCTCCGCGGAATCATCCTTCTTCTTGTCCTGGGCAAGGATCCCGCCCGAATACAAAGCAAAAAATCCAAAAATCAGACCCAAAAGGCTAACCCGTAACAAAATTCCGCGATTTTCCATGGGATAACCCCTTGTCTTGGAAGCCTGCCTACCGTTTCAATCTTACAGAGTCTGTTTCTTTTCCTCCAATGCGTAACGGAGCCTTCCGATGTTCTCTCTCTTGCGAAATGGCGCCTTTTTGGGATTGGGCCTGATGGCGATGACTTCGTCCCTTTGCGCCCAGGAAGAAGAGGCCAAGGTCGTCAAGGCGACGGTAAAGGCTACGCCTACCAAAACGGAAGGGACACAGGAACTGACCCTTACCCTGGACATTGCGGCCCCTTTTCACATCTATGCCAATCCGGTGGGCTTGGAAGATCTCGAAAATGTCCAAACCTCCATCAAGATTGGTGGCAAGACTCCACCCAAGAGCGTAAAGGCTGACTTCCCCAAGGGGAAATTGGTCAAGGACAAGCTCGTAGGCGACCACTACATCTATGAGGGAAAAATCGTAATCCCCGTGAAAGTTGTCCGCGCGGAAGGGGACAAGGGACCACTTGACATCACCGTCAAATATCAGGCCTGTGATGAAAAGCGCTGCCTCGCGCCCGCCTCAATCAAGATTGAACTGAAGTAACACTCATGTTTTCGCGAATCGTTCTTGTACTGGGGCTGGGCCTTTGGTTTTCCGCCATGGCCCTTTCCCAGGGGATGCCTGGGCAAAATGCACCCGGGCAGAATGTTTTGGGGCAAGGCGATCCGAAACCGGACAACTCCAAAAAAGATGCGCCCAAATCGGCTCAATCCAAGTCCAACCGCCTGGCAAAGGAATCGAGCCCCTATCTCCTCCAGCACGCCAAAAATCCGGTCGACTGGTTCCCCTGGGGGGATGAGGCGTTTGAAAAAGCCCGCAAGGAAAACAAGCTTGTTTTCCTCTCCATAGGCTACAGCGCCTGCCACTGGTGCCATGTCATGGAGCGCGAAAGCTTTTCCGATGCCGAAGTGGCAAAAATCATGAACGACAATTTCGTCTGCATAAAGGTCGATCGCGAGGTTCGCCCGGATATCGACCATGTCTATATGAGCGCCCTCGCCGCCCAGGGAACTCCCGGCGGCTGGCCCCTTTCGATGTTTCTTGACCCGAATGGGAAACCGATTTTTGGCGGGACCTATTGGCCCAAAGAAGACCGGACCCTCGGTGGCAAACCCGTTAGCGGATTCAAATCCATACTTGCCCGGGTGGTAAAACTCTGGTCGGATGACCGCGAAGGTCTGCTCAAGCAGGCCGATTCAATGGCGCAAACCACCAATCGGGTTTTGACAGGAACCGTTTTGGGACGAACCATCAATGAACCAGGGCCCGAGCTGATCGAAAAAGCGCTTGCCGCTTTGGATGAGAGTTTCGACCCCGAGTTCGGCGGATTTGGAGATCCGGAAAGGCAATTCAAGGGGGCCAAATTCCCTTCGTCGGGCTCTCTGCTTCTTTGGCTTCACTCCATACCCCGCAATCCCAAATCCGATCTGGCCGCAAAACTGGAACGGACGCTCGACCAAATGTCCCGTGGCGGAATTCACGACATGGTGGGAGGCGGGTTCCACCGCTACTCCACCGAACGGACCTGGACGGTTCCCCATTTCGAAAAAATGCTTTACGATAACGCCCTGTTGCTTGAGACCTATTCACGAGCTTCAAGACTAAGCCGCAACCCCGCCCACCGCCGAACGGCTTTCGGCATCGTCAATTTCCTCCGCAGGGAAATGGTCAACGCCGAAGGGGGACTATACAGTTCCCTCGATGCTGATTCCCCCAATGCGGATGGGCACGAGGAAGAAGGGCGTTTTTATGTCTGGACCGATGAGGAACTAAAAATCGCTTTCCAGGACAAGGACGAAAGAAGAGTCATCCTAAGACTTTATGGGGTCACCCTGGGCGACCCCAATTTCGAGGGTAAGTACCACATCCTCCGGGAGCCCAAACCGGTCTCGGAATGGTCCAAGGAGATGAAGGTCCCCGAAAATGGTTTGTCCGCGATGATCCTGGGGGCCAACTCGCGCTTGCTGACCCGAAGGGAAAAACGGGCGCGCCCTTTCCTGGATACCAAAATCCTGGCCGGGTGGAACGGTCTGGCGATCGCAGGCTTGGCCAACGCGGGGAAAAATCTCGAATTGCCCGAAGCCACCAGTATGGCGAGGCGATCCGCCAATTTTGTTTTGAACAAGATGCGCGATTCCAAAGGAAACCTGATGCGAAGCTGGGCGGCGGTTCCCGGAGAAAGGCCCACTGCCAGCCAACCCGCATTCCTGGAAGACTACGCCTATCTGATTTATGGTCTTTTGGCACTTCACGAGGCAACCGGGGAATTGCCTTGGCTCGATTCCGCCAAATCCCTGACGGATACCATGTTGGCCCGTTTCGAAGATCCGGAAATGGGTGGCTTTTTTATCGCCTCACCCAAGGAAAACAAACTCTTTGCCCAGGCAAAAGACCAGTACGATGGCGCACTCCCCTCGGGCAACAGTATCGC
>CAWUOD010000159.1:0-6853 GCA_963923115.1 uncultured Singulisphaera sp. | reverse complement strand
AAAACATTGAAGGAAGGCTGTTTGGCTGAGTGGTTATTACCTTTAAAGGTCAGTTTGTAACCACGGGTTTAAACCGGCTCTTAAATTCCGAAGTGCTCAGTTTGGTCAAAGAAGTCAATTTTTCGACGGTGGATTCGCACTCGAGGTCAGCTTTGGTGATCCGTGTCATATACCTTGTTGCGACATGAAATGCCTCAGAGTCAACATCCACCCGGCGATTTTGCAGGCGGCCTGTGGCCGGGACAATCATGGATTCAAATTCCAGGGCTTGGGATTTGCCATTTGCCAAACAAATGATAGCACCATATTTCGTAGATTCCTCACTGGTAAGGAACCGGACGGCGGCGTTGCCAAGGTCTCTGGTATATTCCGCATCAAAGGCAACCGGATCAGCGCAACGAAGCTCATAACCGATGGTTTTCTCGGTTAGGGTCAAGGATATGCCTTGCGCCTTTAGTCTTTTAGCTACTTGGTCCTTGATCATTCGGCCGAAGTCAATCTCTGCGATGCGGAGGTGTCCGTGTTCATCACGAACAATATTGCCATACTTGCCTAATTCGGCTTCACCCATTGCCAAAAGGCCTTTTTCTCCAATGGATTCAACCAGCCCCTCAGCCAAAACAGCGACGCCGTAATTTCGGTTGCGGGATAGATTCTTGATTATGCTGCCAACAATTGTGTCGCAGATTAGGTCAAGGGTAACCTCACGATTGCGGAATTCTTCTGGAATAATGGCAATCTCAGAGGTTGCCGCTTTGGCGATACCAAGTGCCAGATGACCTGCGGCCCGACCCATGGAAACAACAAGAAACCATCGCCTGGAAGTTCGGGCATCCTCGGCGAGATTTTTCACGATATCCGAGCCAATTTGACGGGCGGTTTCGTAACCGAATGTCGGAACTGAAGGGGGAAGGGGGAGGTCATTATCGATTGTTTTTGGAACATGTGCCACCCTAATGGCACCCTTGGCTTCCTTATAAACACGGGATCCGGAAAAAGCTGTGTCGTCACCACCAATGGTAACCAAGTAGTCAATCCCCAGGGTTTTGAAAGCCCCAAGAACACGGGCCATGTCTTCGGGAGATTTGGCAGGATTTACCCGGGCTGTACTTAGACAGGACCCGCCCTTGAGCGCCACCGATTCGGCTTCTTCAACAGACATCAAGCGGTTGTTGGTAGTGCTACCTTTGACCAGGTGGCGGAAACCTTCGTGGAAGCCGATCACTTCCCAGCCCTGATTCAGGGCCTCAAGGGTTACCGCACTAATTACCCCGTTAATACCAGGAGCCGGGCCGCCACCAACAATGATTCCAAGCCTTTTTTTTCCCGTTGCTTCATTCATGGCTAATACAGTCCTCAATGGGCCCCCGGCCCTGGATCCCAAGTGAAATATTCAAAGATAATCCTAAGACCCCGCCAAATTTGGCCAAGGGGGGGACCTGTTGTCAAAACACTAAATTTTCAGGCAAATTATCAAAGTGGATCGCATTCGCTCAAATGGTTGAGGCAGCCATGCTTACTTGGAATCCAGGTTTGCGAACCGGGTTTCTGAATTATCCAAAGGGCGGTGTTTTTGATTGGTCCCAATTCATCCCACCGGGAGGCGTCACCACCAAACATCCGTTCCAAAAGGAGAATCTTCAATGTCAAACCATGGGAAACAATCAGGGGCTTTTTGGATCTGTTTATTGCACATAGAGTTGAAAGACCCACCAGAGCCATGTTAACCCTTAACAATACTTCATTATAAGACTCAGCGCCTTCGGTAGTATGGTCCTTGTTGCCCAAAGACCACTCCCTTTTGGTATTACTGAACAATCCGGAAGTTGTTGTGACAGGTGTTCCTTGGAGTAGCCCAACCTTCCTTTCGTGAAATCCACGAATGATGTGAATCTCCAGGCCAAGCCTTTGGGAAAGGGGTTCAAGTGTCTGCAAAGATCGGCGCTGACCTGAGCTGACAAGGAGGTCAACATCCGACAAATCTCTCCTTTTGGAGAAGTTTTCTGCCTGCCTGAACCCCTTCATTCCAAGTTCGATGTCCGATTCAAAACCGTGAAAAACAGAGGGATCGGCTGACTCGGCATGTCGGGCCAAACAAAGGGATTCTGGCAGGAAATCCATGGCGTTCAAAAGCTTCTTTACCTCATTCAACCACGCAGGCCTGCCTCCATCATGGAAACGACCCGTTTCACCAAAAGTGTTGGATCTTCTACCCGGCTTCCTTCCGCCATTGTCGCCAAATCATGCAGGATCATTGCAGAGTCTATCAGTTTTGGGGAGGATGGGTCTGATTGAAACAGGTCATTCATTGCCTTAATGAATGGGTGTCGCGGGTTAAGTTCCACGATTCGCTCAGGAGTTGGCATCCCTTCAGATCGGCCCATTCGTTTGAGAAGGCGTTCCATATGCGCGGATGCCTGGCCTTCGGACGATACAAGGCAGGCCGGGCTTTCTTCCAACCTGGTGCTTAATCGTGCCTTCGTTAAACCAGGAATCCAATCTTTCCATTTGCCTAGGAAATCCGCAAATCTGGACTCCTCCTCGCTGGTTACCTGTTCCAAACCGGGGATTTCACCCTGGTCTGCGGCAACCAGTTTGCGTCCTTTGTATTCATTCATGTAAGGGAGAATGAACTGATCAACGGGGTCTGTCAGGAATAGCACATTTATTGCTCTTTTCCTGAATGCTTCAAGTACCGGGCTGGCAAGTGCGACCTGACGGCTTTCGGCTCCCAAGTGAAAAATGTCCTTTTGATCCAGCCCCATTTTGTCGACATATTCCGCGAAATCTGTTGGTTTTTCCGCCTCACCCAGCAGGCTTTCGAACAGCATTAGATCCATTATTTTTTCTTTGTGCTCAAAATCGATTCGGATCCCTTCCTTGACGATTTGTCCCAGTTCGGAGAAGAACTTTTGGTAAACTTGTGATTCCGAGGATTTGAGGTCTTTAAGGGCTTTTAAGATCTCTTTTGTAATATCCTTGCGGATCTTTTGAATTATTACATTGTCCTGGAGAATTTCCCTCGAAACATTCAGGGGAAGGTCTGGGCAATCCACCACCCCGCGAACAAATCGTAGGTATGGCGGGATGAGTTCAGCGCAATGATCCTGGATTAGCACCCGCTGAACGTATAGTTTTGGGCCGTATTTTGGATCATAAAATTCAAAATCATATGGCCTTTGTTTTGGTATGAACAAAAGGACTTTGAACTCGGCAAAGCCTTCTCCCGAGTAGTGGATAACCTTGGCTGGTGCCTCAAAATCGTTACCAACCTGCTTGTAGAATTCGTTGTATTCCTCGGTACTTACATCGGTTTTAGAGCGAAGCCAAATCGCTTTGGAGCTATTGATTTGGCTGGATTCCCACTTGGTTTCTTCTTTTTCGGTAACCTTGTGCTCCAGGAAAACAGGATTTTCGAGAAAATCCGAGAATTTGCGCACAAGCCCGCGAATTGCCCCAGGCTCGAGGAAGTCTTCCCGTGCATCTTCTTTTAGGTGGAGAATAACATCTGTTCCGCGGCGCTCGCGGGTTGCCTTTTCGACGGAGTAGGTTCCCAATCCATCGGAAGTCCAGCTAACGGCCTCTGATTCAGGTGAGCCAATGCGGCGGGTAATGACTGTTACCTTGTCGGCTACCATGAAGGAAGAATAAAATCCAACGCCAAATTGACCAATCAGATCTGGGCGGTTTGACGCCAAGGCTTCTTTTGATCGTTCAAGGAATGCCTTGGTTCCGGAATGGGCTATAGTTCCAAGATTTTGAATCACCTCGTCCCGGTTCATTCCAACGCCATTATCAGACACGGTCAGCGTATTAAGTTCTTTGTCAACCCGGATGGTAATACGCCAATCCTTGTCATTTTGAAGGAGGTCATTCTTGTCCAGGGAGTCGAACTTTGCCTTGTTTATGGCGTCACTTGAGTTGGAGATCAATTCCCTCAGAAAGATTTCTTTGTCGGAATAGAGTGAATGCGTGATCAGGTGGAGAAGTTGTTTGAGTTCCGCCTTGAATTCTTTTGTCTCGGACATCGTTCCATTACCTCTTTATTTTACACAACCGAACGATAAATCACGGTTTGCCCCGGGCCAAATCCGGTGGCTCGAGTGTTATCCTCTTACCAATTATTATGCGGCGAACTACTTGGTAAACAAGCAATACCCCTTTGTTGTCCCTGGCCATTTTTTTGGAAAGCACGGCTTGGAAATACCCGACCGAAAACTTTTCAAATTTCCAGGAATTTTACAGCCAAAGTTGAAGTTTATCCCTGAGATTTGGCGGAAGACGCTTCTCCACTGTTTTTTGGATTTCATCGTTGTGATAACGGGTGCTGGCGTGGGCGCAGATGATAAGCTCGTTTTGAAACCTGTCTGCACGCTTGATGAAGTCATCCAAGTGAAGGTGGCCAAATTTATGGATTTTTTCCGGGCGATGTTTTGCTCGAATGAAACTCATTTCTGTGATCAGAATTTTTGCCAAAAAAACCGCTTCGCAGGCGTCCAGCCCGGGAGGACTGGTGTCCCCCGTGTAAGCAACAAGGGGTGTCCGAATTTCACGCGTGATTTCCACACCTGATAAACGCAATTCGCGGATTTTGTCACCAGGCAGACCAATAAATTCCTCCTTGAGTTTGTTCCGACGGTCCCAAATTATATAGCCGAAAGAAGGAATGGTGTGGGTGGTGGGAAAGGTTGTAACCACGATCTCCTTGGACATGGAAAATTCCATTCCGGGCTCAACTCCCACAAGTTCATAGTTCATGCGCCCCCGGTCCAGGCGCTGGAACAAGTGCAGGATTTTTTTGACATCCTCGATTGCATAAGCGGGAAGATGAATTAAGGGTGGCTCCATTTTCATCATGCGCCTTCGTGCAATGTAAACGGGAAGAGCGGCAAAGTGATCCAGGTGCATATGAGTCAAGAACCAATGTGGAGTTCCCATAAATTCCCAAGGGTGCGCTCCCAGATCAAACCCGATTTTAAGTTCTGGAATCCTCCAATAACTTTGCACGGCGGCCCGGCTATAACCCTCGACGGTCATTCCACCATGGACAATTCGGCGAACCGGAACATTTTCAAGCATTCGAATCCCTCGACAAAGACCGCCAAAGGACCACTATAACGACCTTGGGAGGAATGTCACCCGCACCTGCTGGAATAGTGAATTGATTATCGAAGGAATCGTTTCGACACTCGATGAATCGGGGTCGGCACATATTTCCCCAATGGGGCCTGAGTTTGGAGTGGATCTTGGCAGGTTTGTTCTCAAACCCTTCAAGGGTTCACAAACCTTGGCGAACCTTCAGCGAAACGGTGTTGGTGTGTTCCATATCCTGGATGATGCACTCATTTTGGCTCAATCCGTACTGGGATTGGGAGACAGGATTGCCGTTGAAGCCTCCCAAAATGTAAAGGGTTGGGTCCTCCGAGGTGCCTGTTTCGCCTGGGAGTTTGAGATTGAACAGTTTGACTTGAGCCAAAATCGCTCCCGCGTGTTTTGTCGGGTAGTTAAAGAACGATCCATACGGCCCTTTGGTGGTTGGAACCGCGCACAATTTGCCGTCATGGAATTGGCGATTCTGTACAGTCGTGTGGGAATTTTGAAAAAGGAGGAAATCCTAGCTTCAATGCCCCCGCTGGAAATTTTGGTGCAAAAAACTGCGGGCCCACGGGAATGGGAAGCTTGGAATCTTTTGAGTGTGGCCCTGCGCGAGCGGTTGGAGAAATGAGGATGACCCAATTGAAGGATGTTTTTGCCGGAAAAATTAGCGGGGGGAGCCGTTTGCATTTCGGCCTTTTCTCAACCCGGATGGATAACGAACCGGGGGGAAATCGGGTCTACGGGGGACTGGGTATGATGGTGGATTCTCCCAGTTGGGAGATTTACGGTGAATCATCAACCAAATGGTCTATTGAAGGAGAGGGGCAGGAACGGTTTGGCTATTTGTTGGACAGTTTGTCAAAGGCATTTGCGGGCTCGACCCCAGTTGCTTTTCAAATCCGAACAACCCTTCCAGCCCACCTCGGTTTGGGAAGCGGAACACAAATGGCCCTTGCTTTTGCACAGTTGGCCCTTTGTTTAAACAAAACTCCGGAAAATCATGTCATCGATAGTTCGGAATTGGTCGGTAAACTGTGCCGAATGACCGGGAGGGGTTTGCGCAGCGCGATTGGATCCCATGGATTTGTTCGGGGTGGATTCCTGGTGGATGGGGGGCAAAAAAGGAAAACCAATGAAAATAACCCCGGGAATGACTTGGAAATTGGTCAATTGTTAGCACGTCTGGATTTTCCCCCAGAGTGGCCCATTGTGATTTGCCGACGGACGGATCGTGCTGGTTTGAGTGGAAACAAAGAAAAAAAAGTTTTTGAAACCTTAAACCGACTAAATCAGGCAAATTTGGAATCTATTAGAAGAGATAGGCTTTGCCGTTTGGCCCTCCTTGGTGTTTTGCCTTCCCTTCTTGATTCTGACTGGAGGCGATTTGGTGAGTCACTTGGGGACTTCAATCGCTTGGCGGGGGAACCCTTTGCGCTCTGGCAGGGTGGCGACCATTTGGAAGGTACCGAAGGCTGGCTTGGATTTTGTCGCGAAAACCGAATCTATGGTGTGGGCCAGAGTAGCTGGGGGCCATCCCTTTTCGCTATCTGTCAAGATTTGGATCAGGCAAAATTTTTGGTTCGGAATTGGTTTTCCAAAGGGTTTGGGCCTCGGGAAGGGATTCAAATATGCAAAAGTTGCAACCAGGGAGCTGCATTTCACCAACTTAAATCCCGGTCTTAAGATTTTTGCCTTAATCACCAAAATCCTTTCGGTTTTGGTGATCACTCGACGCTGACGATGCAGTTTTGTTCAT
>CAWUOD010000158.1:0-6864 GCA_963923115.1 uncultured Singulisphaera sp. | reverse complement strand
TGCCTGGTAGACCTGAAACCAGTTGGTCCATTGGTCCAACAGCTCCCCCTCGAGCCTCGCGGGGGTATAGAGCGCTTCGGCCAGAATCTGGCGGACGGAAGTATTTGTCAATTGCGAAATTTCCGATCCGGTTGATAGATTGGCCAGGGACCGGAAGAAGATCGTCATGTCGGTTTCGGCCGCGCGCAGGAGCTGGAAGAGTTCGTTGGTCAGGTCGGTGTCGGTTGCGGGATCAAATTGGACGAGGCCGAGTTTTTGTGCCAGCATCTCTTCGCGACCTTTTTCAAAGGCTGTCGAATAGGAATCGAGCCCCTTTTGAAACGGCTCGATCTCGCCTTCGAGAGGGATCATGGCGTTGCCTAGCTGGGCCAGGTTCCACATCGCGATTTTTGGCTGGTTGCCATAGGCGTATCGTCTGCCTGAGGCGTCGGTCGTGTTGGGGGTCCAGGAAGGGTCGTAGTCTTCGAGCCATCCGTAGGGACCATAGTCGATGGTGAGGCCAAGGATCGACATATTGTCGGTGTTCATGACACCATGGACAAAACCGACCCGCATCCACCCCACCACCATTTGCGCCGTTCTCTGGCATATCTCCGCGAACCAGCGGGCGATGGTTTCCGGATTCGGTTCGCCCAGGTGGGGGAAATCGGTGCGGATGGTGTAATCGACCAGTTGGCGCAGGAGGCCCAGTTCATTGCGCGAAGAGAGGATCTCGTAATTGCCAAATCGGAGGAAGGAGGGGGCGACACGACAGACGACCGCGCCCGGTTCGGCTTGTGGATTGCCATCATAGAACATGTCCCGCACGACCTCTTCGCCCGTGAGGGCCAGACTGAGGGCCCGGGTGGTCGGCACGCCGAGGTGGTGCATCGCCTCGGAGCAGAGGAATTCGCGGACGGAAGAGCGGAGAACGGCAAGACCATCGGCGCGGCGGGAATAGGGGGTTGGCCCGGCGCCTTTGAGCTGGAGGGTCCAGACGCCATCGTTTGGGGTGACCATTTCGCCCAGATTGATGGCCCGGCCATCGCCCAGTTGTCCGGCCCAGTTGCCAAATTGGTGTCCGCCATAGCACATGGCGAAGGGGTCCATTCCCGGAAGGACGCGGTTGCCCGCGAAGACCTGGGCGAATTCGTCCGAGGCGACCATTTCCGGGGTGAATCCCAAAAGTTCGGCCATTTCCGGGGACCAGGCGACCAGTTTGGGTGCGCGGACGGGGGTGGGGTGGACCCGGGAATAGCAGGCGCCCTGAACCTGACGGCGGGAATTGGTCGCAAGGGGATCTCCCGGGAGCGTCCGGGTGAAGCGGTTATCAAAGGGAAGTGTGTCAAAAAGGGGCATTTTGGTGTGTGTATCCGTTTGCAAGGTCAGGTGGCTGAACCGGTGCGGGGCCTGGTTTTGGGGCCCAACCCCAAAGATGGGGCCCGGGGATCCTAACATACAAAGTGTAGCAATCTTTGGGGGAGAACCGGATGGAAAGCAAAAGGCGCGGTTGGTGGCGATGGATCGTTCTGGCTCTTTTGCCTGTGGCCGCGTACGGGGTCATCCGTCTTGTTTGGCTCAACGATGGGCTTGAAGAGAACATACGGGGGATGACCTCGGCGCTAACCATCGCGATGACCATTCTGCTTTCGTTTCTTTGGACGCTGATTTTCATCGCGCCCAACTGGAAGTGGCGGTTGGTGGTGCTCGCGGTGCCGGTTGTGTTTTTCACGGTGTTTTTCAACCTCTTCAAATTTACCGGATCCGAGGGGAACGGAACTCCCAACCTGGTCTGGCGCTGGGAGAAGGCGGCGGATGAAACCCTTGGCAAGATCCAGGCCGAAGCTCCCAAGGAAAAGATCAAGGCTCCCGAAGGCGCGCAGGATTTCCTCCGGTTTTTGGGGAGCGATGGGCGCAACCGTGTCGAAGGGGTGAAGCTCGAACGGGATTGGAAAACGAAGGCGCCCCGCGAAGTCTGGAGGCATGAGGTCGGAGCGGCGTGGACGGGCTTTGTTGTTTCGGGAGGGATCGGCCTGACCCAGGAACAGCGTGGGCCCGAGGAGCTTGTCGTGGCGTATGAACTTGCCACCGGGAAGCCACTTTGGAGCCATGCCCGGCCTGTGCGCTTTAGCGAATCGCAAGGGGGCGATGGGCCACGGGCCACACCCACCATCATTGGGGATCGGGCGTTTGTGATGGGAGCGACGGGATGGCTTGCCTGTCACGAACTCGTCTCGGGCAAGCTTGTTTGGGAAAAGGATGTCCTGGCGGACCCGGTCGCCAAAAATCCGATGTGGGCGAAAAGTTGCTCGCCTCTTTTTGTTCCCGAAAAACCGGGCGGCAAGGAAGAGGGGAAGATCATCGTAACCGGCGGGGACAAGCCCGGCCCAACCCTTTTGGCGTTTGATGCCAAAACAGGTAGCAAGTTGTGGCAGGCAGGCGATGATGGCGCGAGCTATGCGACCCCGGTCCTGACCAAGCTGCTTGGCAAGGAGGTTATCGTCTCGGTGAATGCGACCAGCGTCACGGTCCACGATATTGCGAGCGGAAAAATCCTGGCGACACATCCCTGGGAGGGGAACTGGCCCAAGTGTTCCGATCCGGTTCCGGTCGGAGAGGACAAAATCCTCGTGACGGCGGGGTATCAGATGGGGGACCATCTTCTCCAGGCAAAGGCGGCGGGAGAGGGGATGTCCCTTGAGGTGGTCTGGTCGGGCAAGGGTATGCGCACCGGGTTCAACAATGTGACCATCCGGGACAATGTCGCTTATGGGATCGACGATAGCATGCTCGCCGCGATCGACTTGAAAGATGGGAAAAGGCTCTGGAAGAGCGAGCGCGTCGGCTCCGGCCAGGTCCTGGGAGTGGGGGACCTTCTTTTGGTGCAGACCGAGCCGGGAACGATCCTTTTGGTGGATGGGACGGCGAAAGAGAGCAAGGTGCTCGGCAAGCTCAAGGCATTGGACGGCAAGACATGGACCAATCTGTGTCTCGCGGGGAAATGGCTTCTCGCCCGAAACGACCGCGAGGCCGTCTGTTATGAGCTTCCGGTGAAGTAGGACTTCCCGGATTTTGAGGGGATTTGATCAATGTCCGATTATTTGGAGATGGTTGGCAATTTCCTTGGACTGTCAGACCAGGTCTTTTCCCTGTTCATGACGATTTTTTCCATCGCGCTGACTGTGCCCATGGGACTTTTGGCGATAAGGATTTTCCCCTACCAGAGGATCGTCAATTCGAGTGATGGCATCTCCTCGTTCAGCTCGATCATTGGCATACTTTACGCCATAATCCTGGGATATGTTCTGGTGACGGTCTACGGAAATTTTTGCAATACCAACGCCGTGGTCGAAAAAGAGGTGACCATACTTATTGAACTGTTGAGGGAGGCGGAAGGCTTGCCCAAACATGAGGCCAGGAAAATCCACAATGCGACCATGGACTATATCAGCTCTGTGATTGATGAGGAATGGAACCACATGATTGACACGGGGAAATACCATCCCAACACCCTGGAAAAGTTTTCCATCCTGTACAGGATCGCGACAAACATCAAATGTCAACATCAGGAGCAATTGGTGTTTCTCAAGGAGGTCGCGGACGCTTTAAGTTCTCTTTCAACCGCCCGATTTGAAAGGGTTTCCTTTGCCAGCTCCCGTGTGCCAGACATCCTGTGGGAGCTCTTGTTGGGTGTGGGTCTGGTATCGTTTGGGATGGCGTTTTTTTTCCCGGTGGAATCGACCCGACTTCGTCTCGCGCTTCTTTGCTCCACCGCTGGTGTTATGACCTTCACCACCATGCTGATATACATGTTGGACCGCCCCTACAACGGATCGTTGAATGTGAAACCGGAATCCCTGATTCGGGTGAGGGAAGTGGAACATGAGGTGGGTGGCAAGTTGTAAGTCTCCTTCCCCTGGCGATTTTTTTGAAAACATGGGGATCGCAAAAAAGGGGGGGCGGATAACCCCGGAGACAGGATGAATTTTTAACCTTTGTGGAATTGTTTGGGGAGTTTGCAAATATCCTGTTTCAGGGGTTTTTCATCCAGAAAAAAAGGATCATAACGATGAATTGTCGCGCGTATTTGGCGATTGGGCTGACAGGATTGGCAACCGTTTCCGCCTGGGCCCAGCCTCCGGCGAAGGGAACCAGGGCCCTGAAGCTTCCCGAGGGGGTCACCATCGACCAGCTATCCGAACCGAAGGAGGCGGCGCGGATCGCTGACATTATGGACAAGGAATATCCGGAACCAAAATCCGAGGCGACCCGCATGCTGATCGCAATCCTTCGGGGATCGCAGCTTGATGGGCGGGACGGGTGGTTTGGCCCGGCGCAGTCGCGCTATTCCTGGAATTGGCTGGCAAAGCGCAATGGTCTGGAGATCAAATCCGGCGAGGCAAAGGGTCCGGGGGAAACCAGGCCCGGCGCTCCGAAACCCGGGGATCTCAAGCAAGGCGATGTCAGACCGGCTGACTCGAAGCCGATGGGTCTGGCCCGGGACAAGTTCAAAGGCTCCCTGGAGATCTTCGATCAACTCGACCGTGATGGGGATGGGAATATCACCGCCTCGGATCTCGATTGGTCGCCATCCAATCCCTATGTGATGCAGGCGAACATCATCAGCCGCGTGTTCCGGAGGATGGAAACGAGCGGCAATGGAAAATTGACCCGGGCCGAGCTCGATGAGTTTTTCCAATCGGTGGCCAAGGACAAGGATCACATTACCGCGGATGATTTGCGAAGGGCGATGATCCCCCGTGGCGGCGCCGGATTTTCCCCGGGGGATGCGCCTTCGACGGGCGTGTTGGTCAAAGGTTTGTTTGCGGGAGAAATCGGATCCATGGGGGAAGGGCCCAAACCGGGGGAAAAGGCTCCCGGGTTTGCGCTGAAGACTCCCGATGGAAAAGAGACCATTTCCCTGTCCTCGCTTACTGGCACCAAGCCGGTCGTCCTGATCCTTGGCAACTTTACTTGTGGACCCTTCCGGAGTCTTTATCCCGATGTGGACGCGGTGTATCGCCGTCACAAGGACAAAGCCAATTTCCTGATGGTTTATGTGCGTGAAGCCCATCCGAAGGATGGTTGGAAGATGGATTCCAACGCGCGCATGGGAGTCTCGGTGGACCAGCCCAAAAATTATGGCGAAAGGGTTGAGGTGTGTGAGCTTTTCCGAAAGAAACTGGAGCCGGGAATGCCTGTGGTGGTCGATGATCTTTCCGACCCTGTGGGGACCGCCTACAGCGGGATGCCCGCAAGGCTTTATGTCATCGATGCCAAGGGCAATGTGGCTTACAAGAGTGGACGCGGGCCTTTTGGGTTCAAACCCGGAGAGATGGAACAGGCCCTTCTCATGTCCCTTCTCGAAGCGCAAACTCCTTCCATACCCTGAACGCCCGTCCGGGAAGGGATTGGAATTAATGACATATTTGGACAAGGGTGTCCATGAAAGGATCCCCTTGTTCCCCCTTTTTTTCAAACACCCCCTTGTTCTCGGGTCTTTTGCAATTTACAATTCAATCAAGCATGTCCCGGCTTCCGATGTATGTACCGGTGGAACCAAATGAAGTTAGCAGTGCCAAACCTGGCAGCCGCGCGGGGATTTATCCTCGGGCTGTTTGTTTTGGCATTTGGCCAAACCGGTGTTCATGCCGACTGCGGTGACCATGTCATCCTTGGTGGAGACCAGGCGCGGGCCCAAAGTTTGCAGTCTCATCGCGCCCTCTCCGGCCAACATGCCGACTCCCCCATCCAAAAACCTTGTAATGGGCCGACCTGCCGCAAGCAGTCGCCGATGGCTCCGGCCATTCCTCTTGAAGTTTCCAAACGCCTGATCGATCAGCCTATCTGGGTTGCTTTTCTGGAAGCTGTCGAATCCGTTGGCCAACCCGGTTTTGTTTCCCGGTCCGATCTCTTTGTTCTTTCGGGGGGATATCCCCTCGGTGTGTTCCATCCTCCGCGTGTGTAGTCGTGTGGCCCCATTTCGGGCCTGAATCCTCGTGCGTATCGTCCGAATTTCCGGATGGGGCAGGCGTGCGTCTGCGCGTGTAAATCCACCCGAAAAACCGGTCTGATCCACTCGATTTCCGAGCGCCAGCCTGCGCTCGTCCTTTCCCAACACGACTTTGCTTTACACACACAGGAGATTCTCCATGAAAACCATGGATCTTGCGCCCCGTCGCGCTGCTTTCACGCTGATCGAGCTTCTCGTCGTTATCGCTATCATTGCCGTTCTTATTGGTCTGTTGCTCCCCGCTGTTCAAAAAGTCCGAGAAGCCGCCAGCCGGATGAGCTGTTCCAACAATGTCAAACAACTCGGTCTGGCACTGCATGCATTCCACGATGTGAACCAGGCGTTCCCCCGTGGACGAACCATTCCCAACAACATGGCGTTTTCGGCCCAGGCGCGTCTTCTTCCTTTCATCGAACAGGAAAATGCCGCCAAGCTGATCAACTTCAATGTCGCCTACAACGATCCGGCCAACCTGGCCGCAACCGCCACCATCATCAAAACCTTTATCTGCCCTTCGGACAGCACCTCGGCTGTGCCCGCCGGGATGGCTCCCCTTAGCTATCGGGTCAATGAAGGTACCACCGTCGCCATGTGGCAGGGGCCCAGCGACACCGCTGGCGTGAACAACAGCCTTCCTCCGGATAATGGCCCCTTCTTTTGCAACAACCCCTACCGCTTCGCGGATATCATCGATGGAACAAGCAACACCGCCGCGTTCAGCGAACACCTGATTGGCGATTTCAACCAGGGCATCTCCACCCCCCGTTCGGATGTCTATCGTCCGGGAACCTATCCCGCCACCGCGGATGAAGCCGTCGCCCAGTGCAATGCGGCCGATGTGACCAACCTTGCCATCCAGGGTGTTTCCAATG
>CAWUOD010000157.1:0-6893 GCA_963923115.1 uncultured Singulisphaera sp. | reverse complement strand
CCTCTCTGGTCTCGTGGGCTCGGAGATGTGTATAAGAGACAGCCATAGAACTGCCAGGTCATCGAATCCTTAGTGCTGTTAACTCGGAAATCCCCGTCCTTGGCGGGTGCGCCATCACTCAAATCGGCTTCATAGGAAAAGGGCATTTGACTTGGAATTTGCCACTTTTCGGTGATGATGGCTTTTAGGTCTTTGGCTTTTTCCGAAGTCACATTGCTTAAAAACCAAAGAATCGTCCACACCAGGGTGACAACAAGGACTAGCACCATGGTTGCCATGGCCGTCAAAGAGGTTCGAAGCCAATTGCGAAGCAGGTTGCGTAAAATAAACCGCATGTAGAACCAACCCCAACCAGCCCCTGCGATACCGGCGAAAAGAACAAAAAAGCCAAACCATTCAAACAGGGTGAGCCGGATCGCATCGGCGGGAGTTGATACCAATGGGATCAAAACCGAGTCAAAACTATCGGAGAAACCATCCATGGGAATCCCCTTAATGTGCCAGGGTTAAAGGTTTGCCTGAACGGTTTTGGTAGGTCTCACTAACCAGCCGCCCCTTTTCCAGGTGCAAACATCGCTCGGCACAACTTGCCGCCCTGGGGTCGTGGGTAACCATCAGGATGGTTTTGTTCAGGGCACCCTTGAGCACAATCAGGAGTTCCAGGATTTCCTCGGCCGATTTGGAATCGAGGTCCCCGGTGGGTTCGTCCGCGACTATAAGCGTGGGATCGGTCACGATGGCCCGGGCGATGCCCACACGCTGTTGCTGTCCGCCGGAAAGTTGCCCCGGACGATGGGTGTTTCTGTTCGACAACCCAACCAGTTCGAGTGCCGTAAGGACCTGTTTTTTACGCTGGGCTGCCGTCAAAGGCAAAAGCAGAAGGGGTAGCTCAACATTCTCATAAGCCGTCAAAACAGGGAGAAGGTGGTAGAACTGGAAGACAAAACCCACATGCCTTGTCCGCCATTGGGCCAAATTGGCTTCACCCATGGAACTAATGAATTCTTTTCCAACCCGGATGGTCCCACTCGTTGGGGTATCCAAACCGGCAATCAAATTCAGCAGGGTCGTTTTTCCGGAACCAGATGGTCCCATTAGCGCCAAAAATTCACCTTCCGGAACATTCAAGCTGAGGCTGGAGAGGACATTGATCTCCTCCGCGCCCCGCCGGAATGTTTTGCTCAGATCTTTTACTTCAACAATTGGTTCCATGGGTATTTTAACTACTTATTGGGGTTTAATTATTGGTTTCAGGCCGCTGTTTTTCAAAAAAGGTTACCTCGACCCGCATATCGGGCTTGAGAAAAACGCCCTGCTCATTCGAAGGGACATCAACCTTGACCCGAACCGGGATTGCACCTTTTGCCCTGTCGGCCTGTGGCATGGCCCGGCTTATGTATGCTTTGTAACCCTTGGGATATTTGGACAGAAATTCCCTGGAATTTCGGTAAGCCTCGGGCATGACAAGGCATTCCATTCGCGATTTGATTTTCGCGAAATCCCTTTCCTGAATGGTCAGATCAACCTCAAGCTGGGTAAGATCGGCCATTTCACAAAGGTTGGCTGAGACATTAAAAGCCGCCGGGTTTACCATGTTACCCTCCTCGGCTTTTTTACTGAGGATGATGCCGGTGACGGGTGCCTTGACTTTGCAATTATCCAATCGCCACTGGGCTTTTAGCCTATCGGCTTCGAAGGATTGGACCTGGGCTTCAGCAGCGCGGATTCGCTCCTCACGAGGCCCTTTAACCATCAATTCATAAGCGGTTCGCAACCTTTCGGTTCGCCTGTCAATCGCCTCATAGGAATACTGTGATGTTTCAAGTTCCCTGGCGGAAAGGGCGGATTGACCTGTAAGCCTTTTGGTTCGGTCGTAATCAAGTTTTGCTTGCTCTCTTTGTTTTACACATTCATCCAATTCCAGCTTTGCCTGACGAATCTCCTCGGGGCGGGCGCCAGATTTCAATTCTCCGAGTTTTTGTTTGGCTTCCGCCAAAAGTGCCGAGGTTTTGCTTAAATCCGCATCGTATTCAATGGTTTCAAGTTCCGCGAGAATATATCCTTTTTGAACAGTCATTCCCTCTTCGAAATTCAGTTTGACTATCATCCCGCTAACCTTGGGGCTAACCTGAATTTGGTGAATGGGAATGATGTAGCCGCTGGAAACGAGAGCGGGGGCTTCAGGGTCGGCAGGTTTGGATTCGGAGGGAGTGGAGGGAATGGTGACAGGATTTGCAGGACCAGTTGCCTTCGTATCCTTTGAAGTACCAGATGCATTACCTGATTGGGGTTTGGATGGCTCCGGGGAGGATTCACGGGCGCTTAGAGTTTCCGCTTTCCCACGATACAAGACCCAACCCAGAATTATCGAAGTCGAAAGAGTGGCACATGCTGCGGCCCAACCCGCCCAGGTGACAAACCGGACGGCCATTCCAACAGGACTTCCCCCAGACTGAATACGCAGGGATTTGACACGCTCTTCCAAAGCGGCTTTGTCTTTTGCGGCTTTCGTTTTTGCAGCATTATCGCCAGCGGATCCATCCATGACCACCGTCTGGGGATCAAGTAGACCCGTATCTTTGTCTGTCAAAGCGCCAGCCGACATAATTTCACCCGGAATTAACCATTTGTCCCGACCAATTGTAAACAGGCCAATTGACTGGTCGGAGAAAAACCGAATACGCTAATTTACCAAGAGGAAATGATTCCCTCGGGTCCTGTCCGCAGTTTCATTGCCCCAATGGCCTTGAAGCAGAATTCAAAGTGGATCATAGTCTTTCCAATAATAAAAATGCAAGAAAACTTTTCAAACTTCCCAATTATCCCAGAATACTTTTTTTGCAAAAACAACCCGCTTGACATCCCAAGATAACTTTGTATTTCTTTTTAATAACACAAATGATTTGCTTGTTTCCATATTTATTGTGGTAATATCTAGCGCCTTTGCTGCCTGATGCCCGCATAGTGGAAGGGCCGACTCAAGTTTCATCCCGCCTTTATCTATCATCCAACGAAGGCAATCATCCGTAAAGACACCTGAACCCGCCAATAGACCCGACCCGGGAATGGTAACCCGTCCCTCGGGCGTCATTACCACTTCCGTATTCCAAAGAGGATAAATCCCTGAAGGAAGGCCGGCAATCGGACTGGAATCGGCGGTGACGATAACCTTGGACAAACCTTTCGAAGCAATTACGGTTTGAACGAAATCCAATGGAAGGTGGTGGCCATCCGGGATGATACTTGGGATCAATCCGGGGTGGGCTAATTGGGGCCAAAGGGGATTTTCATGCCGGGATATTGTTTTGGCAATTCCATTCCCCAAATGTGTTGAAAGGGTTGCACCGGCATCCACGGCTTGTCGAATTTGCTCACTGCTTGCCTGGCTATGTCCCAGCGAAACCCGGACCCCGGCGGCCACCAGCCGACGAATCATGGAAATTCCCCCAGGGATTTCCGGGGCAATTGTCACCAATCGGATATTTCCGCCCGAGGAGCTTTGCAGGGACTCAAAATCTTCCCATTTAGGTGTGATGACGAAAGATTTCTGGTGGGCGCCACGATATCCATCCTCGGGGCTGATCCAGGGGCCTTCGAGATGGTATCCTGGGCAAACTGTTTTCAGGAATTGGTCTTCCTGACGGATGGACTCCAATTGGCC
This sequence comes from uncultured Singulisphaera sp., assembly GCA_963923115.1. GTDB lineage: Bacteria > Planctomycetota > Planctomycetia > Gemmatales > Gemmataceae > SYLG01. The sequence continues at coordinate 3,232 of CAWUOD010000157.1, read as the reverse complement.
AAAGGCCCTTTCCAAATTGCTGATGGAATCCGTAATCAGAGTGGGAAGAAACCAACCGATTCCCTTTTTGAGGAGATGTGTGGCGAGGGATTTCCATGGTTGGGGATCGGTTCCCGGTTGACCAAAGGAATATCCCAGACCCCCGTTAATTTGTGGATCCCCCAGCAGGGGACAAAGGACAAGGTTGGAATGGTTTTTTGAAACTTGTGTAGAAATTTCCCTGGAAATCAGGTTTGTTTGGGAAAACTTCAGTTCCACCAACTGTCCGGCACAAAGATCCTCAACCTGAAGTATTTCCGAATTCTGGATCATTCTGGGACCTTTCCCAATGTCTTTTTCATGGGAAGAAATTGTCTGGTCGATCTCGCCCCCGGAGAACCCTAAGAGCCCTTGGGAAGGGAAATGCTATTCATCTTTTCAAGCAGAATTGGGTCAGTCTTGTGGAGATCCTTCAAAGCTTCCAGTCTGGCTTTTGCGGGGCCAGTTTTTCCTTGGCGAATTTCCTGTTGGACTTTATCCAAAGCACCCAAAAAATCAGATGGCAGCATCTCTTTTGATTTTGAGGACTGAATGCTTAGCTTTTCCCCCAATGCCTCCCTTGCCAACTGAACCCAGGGGAGCGCTTCTGGCACACCGTCATAACAATCAATAACCTTTTGCCATTTGGCTTTGGCTTCCGGGAACTTTCCGGTTTGATAAAAGTGGATGCCCTCAAGGAATTGTCTTTGGGATTCAGCCAATCCCTGGAAAAAACGGGCTTCCCGGTCTGTGGTTTTGCGGTCACGCATACGGCGAATTCTTTCGCGGTATTCATCCATGTTTCCCTTGTGGGCCTGATCCGGAAAACGGGTTTCCATCGGAGAAAGGTACATATCCCAGCCACGCTGCCAATCTTCAGGATTTTCGGTGTCCAACAGGGCTGAACCGCGCTGATACAAGTCCGCGGCCGAAGGCGGCAAAAGAAGATATACAAGAGCGGATACGGTAACAATAAACATCGGAATAACAAAAGCAGGTTGTCTGGTCAGTCTTGTGAACCAGCCGCCTGCTTTTATTTGAAGCATTTCCCTTCTCACCATTTTGGCCAGAAGGTTACTGGTCTCTTCGTCAATTTCACCGGGATCAAAAGGAATCTGGTTCGCTGATTTTGGCGGGATGGTTCTGGATGGCGCCACGCGAAGTTGGTGCTGATTGCGAATCAGTAGTCGGATCTCCGCAAGGGCCAAGGAAGGGTCGATGGGGTTTCCGTTTCCTGCCCCGCCTTCCAGCCTCCTTGCCAATGAGCGGATGGAACCGGCAATATCCGGGCCTGTTGGCGGAAGGGAATGTGTATCCATGGGAAGGGGTTTGGTCACTGTCTGAATGGCACTGGCAATATTGGCCAAACAGCGCAGGATTCGAGCCATACCCGCCCGATCAGACTCTGCGACACTCTCGTCTTTGGCAAAACCTGGTGGAATCAGGGGAGGAGATAGTATGATTCGCAAATCCTCCTCATTTCGGGAGGATCCATCACGAATACGACAGTTTTCAGGGCTCAAAAAGCCATGGTGCCAGTCGGAGTCGCGAAGGTTGCAAAAGAACCCAAGTATTTGGCGACACCCCTCCAAAACCCAGCCTTCTTTGATTCCGGCCGGGTTTTCCATCAATTCCTGGAGATTGGGTCCGACGGGAAATTCAAAAACCATGAGTGGAGGGGTTTGAGTAAAATCCAAAACAGCTGGAAGACTTGGTTCGTCCAGCCGTCCGTAAGCGGTATCCAGATTCTTGAGCGTGGCTCCCGGATCCGGAAGGTTATCGGAGGGACTGATTGCCCAAATGGCTGCGCCTGTTCCTTTGACCTCATTGCCAAGCCAAAGCTCCAATCCGGAGGTAGCCAAGCAAACCCGTTGGGTGACACGCCATTTGGTTTCGGATGGGGATCCCATGCTATTTTTCGCCTTTAGATCCTATTTATGGTATGGTTGGCCCAATATTTTCACCCCGAAAGAAAGTTTTATCCCGTCATGGCATCCAAAGATTGCAAACCTTCCTTACTTCTCATTGCTCATGGAAGCCGCAATAAACAGGCAAATGAAGACCTTTACTGGATGGCCGAGCAACTTCGCGACCGGGGTTTTGGACTTGTTGAACCATCGTTTCTTGAGCTGGCCCCTCCCGATATTCTCACCGCTGGCAGGGCCTGTGTTGCCAAGGGAGCGGTTGATGTTTTGATGGTCCCCTATTTTTTGGCCGCTGGGATCCATGTTCGGGAAGACCTAACAGAGGCCCGGAACATCCTCGCCAAAGAATTCCCGGAGGTTAACTTTCGGCTGGCTGGTCATCTTGGAAGACATCAAAAGATGGTGGAAATGGTTTTGGCTCGAATTGATGAGGCACAAACCACAGCTGGCAACTAAGTCAATTCTATTCCATGAATGGCAACCGCATCCAAAACAGCTTTGTTACTTTCAAAAAGGGACTGAATGGCTTTGCGATGCAGTTTCATCTTCTGGCCACCAACACCAAGTGCTCCATAGACAATTTTTCCCTCCCTTTCATTTCCCTTGTCCATAACCTCCACCCCCTCAATCCCCAGGGGGGGAACAGCATTTAAATCCACCAATACCCGAAGATCCGGACACGATGTCCAAAGGGATTTGGGAAGCAGACACACGCCCGCCGCACCCGCTGCGACAACAACCCCAACTCCCTTGAGGGAGTCCCTCAATTGTTGCGGATTTGCGGGGGCTACCCCCCTAACTTTGGCGCCTTCCAATGCCAAATTCTGAACGGCTTTGGCGGCCGTCTCGGACCTTTCCAGCGAACGGGATGCGAGAAGTACCTCAAAGCCTCCCCGGGCCAACAACAAAGCCGCTCGCTGCCCCACCGGACCGGTTCCGCCAAGAACCAATGCGCGACTTCCTGGACCAGAAATATGTTTTTCAACTGACCGAACGGCAGCGGAGGCGGTGGTGTTACAACCATTGGCATCCAGCATGACCGAAACACGAAGGCCAAAGGCCGGAATCATATGTTTTTGGACCTCTGTCAAAAGGGATTCCCCTTTGCCAACATCGCTTCCGCCAATAAAGATCGCCGTGTTGCAAAGGTCCGCTGGACCCCTTGTGAAAATGGCCCCGTGGACCAAACCCTGGACCTGGTCCGCAGAAACATTCCCATAGGAAAAAATTTCATCGGCCCCGGCATCCACGGCTACAACACGATCAAAAACGCTGGGGTGTAGATCCTG
>CAWUOD010000156.1:0-6948 GCA_963923115.1 uncultured Singulisphaera sp. | reverse complement strand
AATTGGGCGGCCAACACCAACGGAATCATCCCTTTTCGCCCCCTGATGACGGAAAGATATATTCAGGGCGTTAATTACGAAGGGCAGACCTTCACCTTTGAAAAAAAGGGTGACATGGTCATGCAGTCGACAAACGAGCTCAAGGAACCCAACCTTCAAATTGCCGGCAGGGTCAACATCCAGCCTGTGCAGCATGGCAGGACTTCCTACCTGGCGACCAACGATGGTGTGGTCATCGCGGTGGATATCGACAACGGCACGAAAATTTGGGAAAGAACCCTCAGCTCCCCCGCCGATCGCCCACTCCTATGTTCCGAGGAGGATGTGTTTGTCGTGACCCGCGAGGGGCTGACCAGGCTGGATGCCAGAACGGGCAAGATCGCCTGGAACCTCATGGAGGGTAATCGGCCGACCAACTTCCAACCGGGAATTCACAATGTCGTGACGGTCAATCCGAAGTTTGTCTACGCCTTCGATCGCCAGGGCAAATTGCATATTTTCGATCGCCGTTTGGGTCGTGAGCTCGCCTCGGTCAACTGGGAAGATTTCAATGTGGCGATTCCGAATTTCAGCAGCGACCGTTTGCTGTTGGCCAGCCATTCCGGCAAAATTGTTTGTCTTCGCGACCGCGAATTCACCCTTCCCGAGCTCCACAACAAGGGCGAGATGGTGATGGAGGACCCCGCCGCCCAGCAGGTCGCTCTCAATGCCCTGAACCAGAAGAGCCTGATTCAGGAAAACTCCAAAATCATGTTGCGTGATGTCATGGCCCAGGTCGCATCCCGTCACAGGATCAAGGTTTTCTTCTCGGATGGCGCGTTCCGGGATATCAATCTTGTTCCCGTCGCCGACAAGATCGTAAAGGTCGGTCCTGCGGGGACACAAAAACTCGGGGAGCACCTCAAATCGATCCTCGATCCGTTGGGCGCCACGATTTACAATGTTGGCGGAGTGTTTATGGTGGTTCCCAAGCCTGGGATCCAGACTGCTCCTGCGCCCATGGATCCCGCCAATCCTGGCGATCCCAAGCCACCCGAAGGCAAGCCGGAGGATAAACCCGAAGCCAAACCAGGCGAACCGGAAGCGAAGCCTGGCGAAGCCGAGGATGCCAAGCCGGTGGATCCGGAAGAGAAAAAACCGGCCGCCCCGAAACCGGCGCCAAAGCCTGCTCCCAAACCGGGGGCAAAACCAGGAGCGGCTCCCGCGGTTCCTCCGAAGCCACCCGCTCCCGGGATGGAATAAGGAGTTTTTGGATGCGTATTCGTTGTCGGGAAAATGGACCGCTGGTCATCCCAATGCCTGTGGAGGTGGTCGATCACCTCGGAAACCCCTTTCCCATTCCAAATGGGAAGGAATTGGTTGCCCTTTGCCGCTGCGGCGCCAGCAAACGCAAGCCGTTTTGTGATGGTGGCCACAATGCGATGGGTTTTGTGGGAGACGACAAGGCTCCGGTGGACCAGCCGACTCCCCATTAGACTTTTTCCCGAACCTGACTTTCGAACCTGACAATATGGCCCCCCCGCGCGGTCTTTTTCCGCCGGGGGGGCTTTTAGTTGCGTTTTTCGATCTGTTTTGGTTGATGGGGCTGCCTGTTTGGGCGCCCAACCAAAGTTCTTTTCCCTGTGGTCACAAATCGTTCCGGATCAGTTTCCCCCGAGTCGCCCATAAAAATCCCGTGCCGCCACGATTTCCCCGAGGCTCTTCGCGTCCAGCACATTCTTGTTTCGGGCGATTTCACGGTCGAGGGTTCCGAGGATGTGTTCCAGCTCCTCCTTTCGGGGACGAAGCGGTTTGCCGGGAACTTCGACAAACCAGGGAGCCGTGTGGGCGAAACGGACTCGCCCCCCGGGATGTTTCTCGAAAACCCGGACGACATACCAGCCCGACTGTGCGGGACTTAGCATTTTTGAAAAAACCGTATCGTGTCCACCCTCATCCCTTGGACACCCCGTCGGCCACTCCTGGTGGATCAACACGCCGTTGAACAAGACTTCGATCCTTTCGACCGGGGCGCCACTGTGGACGATTGCCCTCAGATGAAGCGGTTTGGCAAATGGGCCCATAAAGGTTTCCCCCGAACTTTTTCCATCGATTTCGGCGCGAAGCAAGGGCCCTGTGGTCACAAACGATTTTCCCGCCTTTAGTGCTTGAAGCCATGTTTTGAGTTCGAGCGGCCCTTCCGTTTTGGCGTAAACACGGCTGAAACCATGCGCGACGGGATGCACCCCCGAACCTGTTCCCGCGCTTGGCATGATGCGAAGCCCGCAATTGAGTAGCGCATACCAGGTCTGAAAACCAAAGTCGATCCAGCCCCATTCGGTCAGCCCCTGCGTTGTCCGCTCGAGGCCCATGTAAGGGGCGCTTTCGCCGATCGTCCATGACGGGAAGCCAAACCTCGTTTGCCAAACATGGTTGTTGGCCAATTCAAATAAATCGACCTTGTGCGTGGCGGCGATGGCCAACGACCAGGGCCACGAATGCTTCTCCAGATCGGTCAACCCGCCCCGCTCGCGGACCTTGTCCACAAAAGGCGCCAACGGCGGCGCTCGATCATCATCCACCCCGCTCATCCCAATCGCAAGAATGGCGCCCAGGGTGTGGCTTTTTCCCTTGACCGAAAAAATTTCAAACTCCGCATTGTGGGAATGGATCAGGTGATTCTTGTCCAGCATGAGCGTGGTTGGCTTCCCTGTGTAACCATCCACGATCCTGTTCCCCGAGACCAATCCCGCCTCGGCCGAGGTCACCCAATGGGAAAGGGGAAAAGAAAGATGAACATCCTCCGCCAATGCAAGGTTTTTCATCTCCGACCAAAGCCGGTGCGAATGGACATCCCCGCCATACCAGCCCAGCGAGGGCATATCGATCCATCGCCTTAGCCTAATCTCCAAATCCAGCGGTTTGTCACCGACGGCGACCATTTTGGTTTCGACAAGATATTCCTTCCCCCGTTGGACTATGAATGTGTGTTGGCCGGGCGGAAGGTCGACGGTGAACGCCCCCCTTGGGAGCGTGACATGGTGTTCGATGCTGGCGGTTCCCGCCTGACGCTTGTAGACAAGCGCCGGTTCCCGGGGGTCGGTGGATTTCGCCTCATGGCGAATGCCTTTGTCCGAGATGATTTCCATCCTGACGGGAAGCGGCTCGCCGGATTGGGAGTCCACTACCTTTCCGGTGACCCGGGTTTGGGCGGAAAGGCTTGTGGTAACCAGAAAAAAACAGAACACAAAAGCGACGGTTTTCAAAGGATTCACTCCGATAGATGGGGCTTGATGCGGGTGTGCGCCTCTCCGGCGAATAGACCGACAATACGGAACCGCTTGGCCCGGGCGGTTTTTCCGGAGACCAGACTCACAACGCTTTTTCGCACGCCAAAAATAGCCGCGACAAGTTCCACCAGTGCCTCGTTGGCTTTGCCATCCTCCGGGGGAGCGGAAACACCCAGTCTGATCGCGTCCCCGACCAGGCCCAACACGCCTGTTTTTTTCGCGCCGGGCTGCGCCTTGACCAACAGGTCGATCCCCTCCGGGGTCGCCACAATACAAGCCAGGTGGGTCGAGGCGCTTGAAAAAACCAAATTTTCATCTGTTTTGGGTAAGGATTCGGTGTTCTTGACCGTTTTGGATCCGGTTTTGGAACCCTTCGATTTTCCGGCACTCATGGGCCCTCCGGGGCGAAAAGTACGCCTCCAAGGCGGACAAGGGTGGCACCCTCGGCGATCGCCTGCTCAAAGTCGCCGCTCATCCCCATGGAAAGTCGGTCGAGACGGTGGCGGGTGGTGTCACATTGGGACTGGATTTGCGATAGCAGTTCCCGGACAAGGGCAAATGTTGGGCGGGTGGTCTCCGGATCATCCGTGTCAGCGGCCATGGTCATCAGGCCTTCGACCGCGACATGGCGAAGTTGGGAAATGGCATCCACGATTTCCCCGGGTTTGTCGGGGTCGAATCCCCCTTTTTGTGGCTCACGGGAACCATTCACCTGAATCAGGACGCGGGTGGCCCGGCCCCGTTTCGCGGATTGGGCCTCGATCTCCCGGAGTAGTTTCAGACTATCCACGCTGTGGATCAGGTCCGCAAGATCGAGCACCTGTGGAACCTTGTTTCGTTGGAGGTGGCCGATCATGTGCCATGTGGCGTCCAACAAAAGCGGACGCCGCCTGGCCAGTTCCTGCGGCCGGTTTTCGGCAAAATCGTCCATCCCCAACCCCGCCAAAAGGGGTATTTGCTCAATGGGAAGCGATTTCGTGACAGCGACAAGGGTGACCGAGGCGGGGTCCCGCCCGGCCTTCCGCGCGGATTCCTCGATCCGCAGGCGGACTTGCCCCAACCTTTTTTTGACGCTTTCCACAAAATCGGCAATCGCGCGGTCGTCCACGGCATCCTTCCAGCCTATGCTGCTACGCCAATGCGGGTTACGCCCAACCCATTGGCCCCTCAGGTCGAAATCCTAGATTAAACGGTTGATATGACCATTGCAAAGGAAATGCCCACAAGGAAACCTGTTCCATGGCCGACATTCAAGCCTTCCGCGCCCTCCGATACAACCTCGCCAAAGTGGGTATGTTGAGTGATGTGGTTTGCCCACCCTATGATGTGATCGATGCCTCCCTCCAGCAGCGTCTTTTGGATATGTCCCCCTACAACATCGTTCGGCTGGAGCTTCAACCCGAACTCAAAGGCGACGACGACAACAACAACCGCTATTCCCGCGCCGCCCAGATTTTGCGCGAGTGGACCCGCGAGGATGTTCTGGTTACCGACACCCGGCCAGCAGTTTACCTTGTCGAGCAGACCTACAAGGTTGGTGATGAGACCCACACCCGCAAGGGATTCATGGCCCGCGTGCGTCTTGAGCCCTTCGGCAAGGGGAAAATCTACGCCCATGAGGAAACCTTGTCCGGTCCCAAGGCGGACCGCCTGAAGCTTTACAAAGCGACCTCCACGAATCTGAGTCCGGTGTTTGGTCTATATCCCGACTATAAAAACTCGGTGATGCATGCCCTTGAGGAGGCGACCCGAAACACACTCCCCATCGAAGCGACCGACCATCTTGGCGTGACAAGCCGCATTTGGGCGGTGACGGATGTGGCAGCGGTCCAGGCCGCCCAATCGACCCTCTCCGAGCTTCCCGTATTCATCGCCGATGGGCACCATCGCTATGAAACCGGTTGCAAGTATCTTGAGGAGGCACTCGAAGCGGGTGAGGCAAAAGACGAAAACGCCCCCCAACGCTTCATCCTGATGATGATGGTGTCCATGGGCGATCCCGGTTTGACCATCATGCCAACCCACCGCCTTGTCGATGGGCTCGCGGGAATCGATGCCAAGACCATTGTGGAAAAACTCTCCCCCTATTTCGACATCGAACATGTCGGCACCGGGGATGAGGCGGGCTACACCGCCTGGCAGCAGATTGTCGAGGAGGGGACCCAGGACCTTATCGCTTTGGGAACCCGCGCCGATGGAAACTGGACACTTCTCCAGCTCAAGCCGGAAGGCGTGGCCGAACTTGCCCGTCGGGTTCCCGAACACACCGCCGAATGGCGCGGTCTTGGTGTGAGCATCCTCCACAGGCTGGCACTTGAAATTTTGGCGCCCCAGGGTGGCCTCAGGTTCCGCTATGTCCACGAAGACACCGAGGCTGTTCCCGCCGCCCATATCCGGGGCGCGGAGGGTTGCGATCTTTCGGCGCTTGTTCCCGCATGTGAAATGGATCATGTCGCCGAAATCGCTTCGGGCAACGAAAAAATGCCCCCCAAATCGACTTATTTCTATCCCAAGGTTTTGAGCGGTCTTGTGCTTAATCCCCTCCGTTAAGCATTTTTTTTGATTGAAAAAAAAGGACCCGAAAGAAGCCAACGGGCTTTTTCCGGGTCCTTTGATCATTTCCGTCAATCAGGCCTGTCAATCGCCTAGCCGAGGGCCGTCGACATGCTCGACAAAACCTCCGCGTGTGTGTCCCATGGCAAGCCATCCACGGTCAGAGTCTGCTCCCCGGTGCGTCCATCGATCAGGCCACCCTGTTCGACCATAACCCTCAGGATTTCAAACTCTTTGTCGGCGTCAAAAAGTCCACAATGATCCAGTTCATGAATGGCAAGGATCGATGCGGAAAGGGCGTAGGCGCCCCAGTTGCTCACACCCGCCACAATCAACGAATCGGTCGGCACCCGGCATTGGATTTTGCCTCCATTGGGGATGGTCGCGTTGATCAGGTCCCAGGGAAGCACCCCCATGCCGATCTCGTTGCCTCCATCACCCACGCCTATCGTTTGCCAAGGCCCGTTGGGGCTTGGTTGTTCAAGAAGCCAATGGGCCGGGCTGTGCTGGTGGGTCACATCGATACCCGACATGGTCAGGTAGCGGTCGCGTGTGGGAGGCGGGGCGACCTTTTTGAATTCGGGATCCCAATCAGGCACATAATCCGCCCGGGCGCGAAGAGTGGCAAGGCTATGGCTTGGGCCTGGACGCTCGATCGATACGAGGTGGGTCAACCGTCCGGCGGCGATATGAAAGCGCCTGACATAGGGCCCGGCGTCGTAGGCATCTCGGGGGTATTCGATCAATCTGACACGACCACCAAGCCCCGCCTCGTTCAGCCCCGCCTCAAGTGCCACCAATAGGGACGGCTCACCAAAAAGGACGGGGTCCATCCCCAAACGAACCAGGGTTCGGGCCAAAAATACGGCTCCCGGGGGACCATCGGTTTCGAACGCCCCGTAATACTCATCCACGGGAATATGGAACCCGGTCAGAATGCCCACCCGGGTCTTGTGTCCGTCCTGATCGGGGGTGCAAAGCGCGTGTGCCGCCACGGACAAATCCGCTGCCCGTTCGGTGAAGGCGTTTCGCTCCGGGGGAATCGCCAAACCCCGGCCACCGGGATCTATCTGACAAATCCGGCGCAGGTTTTCCAAACGATCTTCAATCGGGATCATACACACAA
>CAWUOD010000155.1:0-6962 GCA_963923115.1 uncultured Singulisphaera sp. | reverse complement strand
CTTGGCCATTCGTATTTGCGGAGCCAATTTTTGACGGGAATCAGCATGTCAAAAAAGCCCCAAACGGCGGGATAGCAACCCAAAAGGAGCAAAAGTATCATGTGCCGATCGGAAATATAGCCCATTTGCGATGCGACCTTGAACAGGGCCGCGATCATCGTAAGCACAAAGCCCCAGACAGGCACCATCCGAAGCCCCCATGGATTGCCCCGGTTGCGCCAAATCGCCCACAAAATCGGCAATCCAAATACCCAGAACATCCCTTTGACCCAGGTGTACAAAAGGGCATGGACTCCCCAAAAAAGTCTCTCCATGGTCCCCGCCGCGCCACCTTCCCACCAGACAGCCAGCGGAAGATCCATCGCGATCGGCGCGTTTGGGACTTGGAATGGATTCCTCGCCTCGGCGGTCGCTGCCCCTGTTCCGGGCAAAGGTGTGTCTTCGCCTTCCAGGATTTGTTTCGCTGTGGGTTTTGTTGTGAGGTGGCCAATCGTGGCGATAAATGGTCCGCCAACCAAAAGGAGCATCACCGCCACCGCTCCCATTTGCCTTAGCCGCGAAAGGCGAAAAGCCTTTTGACGCCAGGCAAAAAGCCCAAGCCCGATAAATGCCCATCCCCCAATAAACAATCCCTCTGGCCGGATCAGGTATGCGATTCCCGAAAAAAAACCCGTCATAATTGCCCAAAAAAGGTGTCTATTATGGCGTGTTTGAATTTCGCCCATGCTCATCCATGCCGAAAGCATCGCCGTTGTCGCCATGAGCAAAAAAAGACCCTCCGAGAGGCCGTCCGCAAAAAGGCGGCCGGCGGCCGGGAGGGACTGAAACAAAAGTGAGGCCCAAAATGATCCGATCGACCCGACAAGAAGACGACCCAGGAGGTACATCGGGACTACCATGATCGTTGAGGAGATGGAGCTTAGGATTTGGGCGGCCCGCTGAAACTGTTTGGGAGCCTCCGGATCCGGATCAAATGGGTCCGCGCTGGCCGGGTCGTGCCCCATACATTTGGCGGTGGCCAAAATCGCGACCGGGAAACCGGGATGCTGGTGGGATTCCCTGACAACCTTCAGGAAAGGTTCCGTGCCCATTCGCCACGCAATCCGGATAAATCCAATACTATCCCGAGCTGTCACCTCGGTATGGTTTAGGTGCCAAAGTCGCATTCCCCCGGCGAACGCCAACAGAGCCAACAACAGCAGGAAATCGGTTTTTCTCCATTGACCCAGGGGAGTGTCAGGGAGGGATTGAGACCCATTTTCTCGATCAATCATGCTTGGCTGTCCCCGTTTACAAGCCAAAGAATAGCCTTTTCGGAAACGGGGCGTCAACGGCGGGGGTGCCCCACAAGGGGGTTTGAAGGAACAATACCAAATTGTAACCAGATTTTGAATTGGGTTTGGGAGATTGCCGGGGAAGGATTGAGCAGGGTTTGGCGCCTTGAAGAAGAGGTGTCTCCACCTACCCTAACCCTAAGAAAAACCATGGTTTGGGGGGCTTTGGCCATTGAGCGGCCTCCATTGGGAAAGGGTATCATGAGCAAGATCCAATCGATTCATGGGCGCGAAATTCTTGACAGCCGTGGCAATCCCACGCTCGAAGTCGAAGTGAAGCTGGGTGATGGCAGTTTTGGCCGGGCCGCGGTTCCAAGTGGCGCCAGCACAGGCGCCCACGAAGCAGTGGAATTGCGCGACGGCGACAAAAAACGCTACCTGGGCAAGGGCACCCTCACCGCTGTTCGCAATGTGAATGAGCGAATCGCCGGCGTTTTGGTCAACCACGACGCCTACAATCAGGCGGCGATCGACCGGGTCCTTTTGGAACTGGATGGCACACCAAACAAGGCCAAGATGGGCGCCAACGCGATGTTGGGTGTTTCGCTCGCGGTGGCTCATGCGGCCGCGGCCAGCGCTGGCCTTCCCCTTTACCGTTACTTGGGTGGCACCAACGCAAAAATCCTCCCCGTGCCGATGATGAACATCCTCAACGGTGGAAAGCACGCCGACAACAATGTCGACTTCCAGGAATTCATGATCATGCCCATTGGCGCCCCCAACTTCCGGGACGCGCTGCGCATGGGTGCCGAAGTGTTCCATCACCTCAAAAAAGTGCTCCACGACAAGCACCTTTCAACCTCGGTTGGCGATGAGGGCGGTTTCGCGCCCAATGTGACATCCTCCGACGAGGCCCTCGAACTGATCGCCAAATCGATCGAAAACGCGGGATACCGTTTGGGTGAGGACATCGTTTTTGCGCTTGATGCGGCCTCAACCGAACTCTTCGAAGAGGCCAAACACAAGGGCAAAACCGGATACTGCTTCTTCAAGAGCGCTCCCGACAAGATCGTCAGCTCGGATGAACTGATCGACCTTTGGGCAAAACTCTGCGCCAAGTGGCCTATCAAGTCGATCGAAGACGGACTGGCTGAGGACGATTGGGAAGGCTGGAAAAAAATCACCACCGTTTTGGGCTCCAAGGTCCAACTTGTTGGCGACGACCTCTTCGTGACCAACACCAAGCGTCTTGCCGATGGAATCGCCAGGGGCTGCGGCAACTCGATCCTTGTGAAGGTCAACCAGATCGGCACGCTTACCGAAACCCTCGACTCGATTGAAATGGCACATCGCAGCGGTTTCACAAGCATCATCAGCCACCGTTCCGGCGAAACCGAGGACACAACGATCGCCGACATCGCGGTCGCGACCAACGCGGGCCAAATCAAGACAGGTTCGGCGTCCCGGACCGACCGTATCGCCAAGTACAACCAGCTTCTTCGTATCGAGGAGGAGCTTGGCGCCTCGGCGAAGTATGGTTCCTGCGTGTGGCCCGCATCACGCCGCTAGTGCCTGTTGATGGATAATTTGCCCCTCAGGTCCTCCCTGAGGGGCTTTTTTCGAGCGAAAAACTTCAATGGAGCGAATTTCGCTTTTCTGTTTCGCGGCAAGCTACGGCGTATCGTTGGGTCTGGACGGCCTGGCGATGTGGCGGGCCAATCCTGTTTTGCGGAGTTGGCCGGGAGCGGCAAACTGGTTTCGGGGTGGAGCCTGGCTGATGGCGATTGCCGGCCTGGTGGCGCACTCCATATACCTTTGGACATGGCAACCCCCGCTTGCCTGGCAATTTGGCGGTTTGCTGGTTCTTGCATGGTTTCTGGCGGTGTTCGCGGTTTACGAACGATCCCACCCCGGGCGTGTTTCCTGGTCGATGTTCCTGCTTCCCCTTGTTTTGGGTTTGGTTGGGGTCGCGACGCTGATTGGTCCCCCATCGCCGGGTGATGGCCGGATTCCCGGCTTGTTCTCCACCGGAAGCCTCCAGTTTTGGAACACTCTTCACGGAATGCTGCTTTTGGCGGCATCCGTCGTGCTTAGTTTGGCTTTTGTCGGATCTTTGATGTTTTTGATTCGGGCGCGTCAACTGCGCCACAAGCTTGCCCCGGGCCGCGGTCTCTCGCTTTTCACCCTCGAAGGGCTTGAGACAATGAACAAGCGCCTTGTGGGCTTGACCTTTCCGCTTTTGAGCGCGGGAATGGGTTTGGGCGCAGGTTTGCTTTTTGTTCATGCCTCAAAAATCAATGGTCTATCCGACCCCAGGGTGTTGGCTGCCATAGGGCTCTGGATCACTTTTCTGGTGCTTTTCGGCCTGCGTTATGGCGCCCGTTTTCGCGGCTCGGTGATGGCCTGGATGACGATTTGCGCCTGGATCATCCTGGTGTTTTGCCTGTTGCTGCCCCACACGCTCCCAACCGGCCCCAGGGATGCCTCCCGAAACCACGGGGTTTTGGCGCCATGAATTTGCGGATGGTTGGGCTCAGTTTTCGGACCACGCCGATAGAAATTCGTGAAAAACTGGCCTTCGGGCCGGAGATGCTCCGGCTTGCCCTCGAACGGGCAAACGGCGAACTTGCCTGCGAAACGGTCCTTTTGAGCACTTGCAACCGGGTGGAATTCTATCTTGGCGGAGATGAGACCCCGCTTCCGGGACCAGGGGAAATCGCGGGTTTTTTGGCGCGCATTCACGGTTTGAATCCGGCTGACCTTGAGAAACACATCTATTTCCATGATGGATCCGACGCGGTCAGGCACCTTTTCCGGGTCACAGGCTCCCTGGACAGCATGGTTCTGGGGGAGGGACAAATCGCCGCCCAGGCCAAACAGGCCCTTGAATCCGCCCGCGAGGGTGGATGTGTCGGTCCGATGCTCAACGCGCTGTTCCAGCATGCAAGGGTGGTTGCCCGCCGCATTCGCACGGAAACAGGAATCTCCCAGGGGCATGTCTCCGTTTCGAGTCTTGCGGTAGATTTTGTCCGTGAGGTATTCGACCATTTCGCCGACAAGACCGTGGCGGTCATAGGCGCTGGAAAAATGGGGGAATTAACCCTCAAACACCTCGCCGAACTCAAGCCAAAACGCATACTCGTCACCAATCGAAGTCCGGAAAAGGCCCGGGCTGTCGCCGCGGGTTGTGGCGGACAGCCTGTTCCATTCGAGCAACTCGACGAGTTGCTGGTCCGTTCGGATATTGTCCTCTCCACCACCGGAGCCAAAGAGCCCATCGTCGATCAGGCGCGCTGGCAAAGAGTCAGATCCCAAAGACGCAAGGGGACCATGGTGGTCATTGATATCGCCGTTCCCAGGGATTTTGAGCCATTACTTCATGATGGCGAAACCATGTGCCTTTACAACATCGACGACCTTCAAAGAGTCCGCGAAGCCAGGATCGCCGAGCGTCGCCGGCATATTGGGGCAGCCGAGGCTCTTGTTGAAAATGAGGTGGCAGGCTTTGAGGCGGATTGGTCGCGCAGACGCAATGGACCTGTGATTGCCCGCCTTACCCGGGATTTTGAGGCGAAACGCAAGATCGTGGTGGAGCAACTCATGCAAAAAATCGCCTCAAGGCTGGGCGCCGAGGACAGGGCGTCCATCGAGGGGGCTTTCCGGCTATTGCAAAACCAGTTTCTTCATGGCCCAATCAGCGCGCTCGCGGAGGAGACTTCCCGGCCCGCCTCCGGTCAGCACACCCTGCTGGATGCGTTGCGAAAACTCTTTCGCATTCACGATTAAAAATGGGAATCCGGGTGGAATCGATCCATGGCCAAGCTGTACTTTTATTATTCCACCATGAACGCGGGGAAATCGACGGCGCTGTTGCAAGCCGCCCACAATTATGTCGAGCGGGGCATGACCACCCTGCTGTTCACGGCCCTTTTCGACGAAAACGCCCGGATTGGCAAAAATCCGGATGGCCGCCCCGGGGGAAAGATCGCATCCCGCATCGGAATTAGCTCAAACGCGCTCCACTATGATCAAAATACCGACTTTTGCAGGGAAATTGATGGCGTGGCGCCAAATTGCATTCTTGTCGACGAGGCCCAATTCCTCACCAGGGAGCAAGTGCGGCAATTGGCCAAGGTGGTGGACGACGCGAATATTCCGGTTTTGTGCTATGGATTGAGGACCGATTTTCGTGGCGAGCTTTTTCCGGGGAGCGCCGCGCTTCTGGCATGGGCAGATACGATAACGGAACTTAAAACGATCTGTTTTTGCGGGCACAAAGCCACCATGGTCGTTCGGGTGGCCCCGGATGGCTCCGTTGAACGCCATGGAAGCCAGGTGGAGATTGGCGGAAACGACCGTTACATTCCTTTTTGCCGCAAGCATTTCAACGAATCCCTGGAATCGGGTCTTTGCCCGGGTTGGACAACCCGGCAGATCCAGGGCAACCGCGAGGAGAGAACGGGGTGGGATGGATAGCCCAATCGGGCCCCGGCGGTAGGATAATTGTTTACCTGAAATAAGGTCACAAATGTTGACCCGGAAAGTTTGGAGGCTGGCCATGAGCAGGTTTGTGGGAGTTGCGGGAATTCTGGCCCTGTTTTTTGGGTCTGTCGCCAATCCCTTGGGAAACCTCGCCGCGGCGGAAACGCCTCTGGCAGGGGTTTGGCGCGTGGTGGGAACCCTTCCCGCCCAGGGGGGTGGACAGGACAGCATCCTTGCCTTGATTGAAGTTGCCGGGGACGAAAACTCCCCCAAAGTCACGGCGTTGACCCATGGCATCGAGCCTTTCAAGGACGCAAAGGTCGTTGAGGCCAAGGTCAAGGACGGCGAACTTCATTTCAAACTATCCGCTCCCATGGTTTCCCTGGGATTTGTGATTGTTGTTCCCGGTTCGAAGGCTGTTCGGGCGGGGGGCCACATGGACCTCCGGGGGAACCTTCTTCCGGCCTATGTCGTCAAAACCGACAAAAAGGACTTGAAGGATGTCAAACTTGAAAGCCCCGCCGAAGGGAACGACAGGCTTGAAGCCATCAGCAAGGCCGAGACGGTCGATGACAAGGCAAAAATCGCCTCAGCGATGATCAAGGAGCTGCCTGGTCGCGCTGCCACGATGCGTGGAGCGACCCTGGTGGTGCTTGCGGCGCTGCGGTCGGGCAAGCCTGAAAAAGCGGCCCAGGTATCCGATCTTGCGGTGCAGGCGGGCAAGGAGTTTGGCAGCGCTTTCTCCTCAAGGATCATTCGGGAAATCGCCGGAGAATTGGCCAAGGAAAAGAACAGCGCGGACAAGGCCGTGGAACTCGCCGGAGCCCTTTTGAAGGATTTGGGCGCCAATCCTCCCGCCCAGCAGGAAGCCGGACTTTTGATGGTACTCCGCGGCGCCTTGGAAAAATCGGGCAAGGTCGACGAGGCAAAAAAACTCGCCGTCCGACTGGAAACCCTCGAGTCCAAGCTGGATGAAGAGTTCGAAAAAGAGAATATTCCGTTCAAGCCAACCCCTTTCGCGGGGCGCAAAACCGGCTCCAATCGTGTCGCGGTGGTGGAACTCTTTACCGGGGCGACTTGTCCCCCCTGCGTCGCGGCCGATGTGGCTTTTGATGGCATGCTCAAGACTTATGGCCCCAAGGATGTGGTCCTGTTGCAATACCACCTTCACATTCCGGGTCCCGACGCCCTGACAAACCCGGTCTC
>CAWUOD010000154.1:0-6968 GCA_963923115.1 uncultured Singulisphaera sp. | reverse complement strand
TCGTCGGCAGCGTCAGATGTGTATAAGAGACAGGGGTTGGGGGGACTGGCGATCTGCCATTGGCATCAACGGTGGTGGAGACAGAGTTTGCGGCGTTCGCCTGGGAGGGGTTTCCGTTTTCTTTTGGATTGTTTTGCGGAGCAGTTTGTTTTGCGTTCCGGGTGTTGGCCTGGAAAAGTTCTGGATCAATGTGAAAAACAGCCGACGAGTGATCCCCCAGAACTTTCCGGGTTGCCTCGACGACGATTTTCCCAAAGCGCCCTTCCATCCACTGTTGGAAGTGAAGGTTGGGGACGCCAATGCGCAGCTGAACGCCGTCGAGGTCCAGACGGGTTTTTCCCTCAAACCAAAGGGAATAACGGTCCGGCCCAACGCTTTCGGTCAGGATATTGCGCACCGCTTCAAGCGGAGCACTTTTCAATAAAGCCAAGCGAATCCTCCCCGCTGAAACGGACTATCCGTACAGAGGTGGTACGCGAAGGCGGAGGTATGATTGGGGCCGGTTGGGAAGACCAACCCCGAGGAGCACCTGATGGGCAGAGTTTAAAGGGAGACGGGTGTTCTGCCAAGAATGGACTTCGCCCGAATTTGTTGGAATTGTGAAGATAATCCGTCGACTGTGTTCAAACTGTTAAATGCCATCGGGTTAGGTTTTGGCCAAAAAAAGGCGGCTGGTTCGTGATTTTTCAAAGCCTACCCTTTGATAGGTTTTGAAAGCCGGGACATTCATTGAGTCGACCATGGTCACCATGGAAGCTCCTTCGGGAACCCATTTTGAAAGGAAGTGGGAAAGCATTCCGGAGCCAAGATGTTTACCCCGGAATTCCGGCGCGAGACCAAAATAGGAAATTTCCCCACTTCTTTGGGAGGTTGCAAATCCCTGTTCGGGAATGTGCCCCAAAAGGATCCCCGCAGGAGTCTTGCCACCATGGAGAATCCAGCAGGTTTTTTGTGGGCCATGGATTTGGATCAGGGAATCCCAGGCACAATGGTCGGAACGATAATGGGCCAACTCCGGGCAATCGAGGCTTCCCACCATGGTTTTCAGCGCGATTTCCCGGCAATCTCCCGCGACCGAAGGTTGCCATGTGAAGCCCGCGATGGGTGGGAGGGTTTCCCTGCCGGTGTTTTTTATAAAAAATAGGTCATAAAAATCTGTTACTGGCCTGAAAGCCGGGTTCACCGCGATCGGTGGATGAATCGAAACGGTTTGGGGTGTGCCGGGGATATCTCCCAAAAATTGGACGACCGGGCAGCCCCTTTCGCCCAACCAGAGAAGGGCCTCCGTCCAGATGTCGTTGCAAGTTGGGCCAAACGATAAGGAAATCTGGTCGGGTAGGGGACCAATCAGGCAGGCCCAACCGACGGGTCCTGGCATGATCACAACAAAAAAAAGCCATTTGGGATCAGAGGATAGACGCCAAAGTCGACAGGGGTTTTCCGACAAAAATCCTGGCAGGGATCCGCCGGAATTTTCCGGGCCGGGCCAAAACTCCCTGGGAATTTCCATGCCAGGGAGTTTCTCCATGGTCACGGCTTATTTGTCCTCGGCGATATCTTTTTCAAATTCCAGGGATTTGGCCGGCGCATGCGCGGGAGGGAAAGGCCCGACAGGGGCCCGGAGGGGCATGCTGCTTCCCCATGCTTCACGGCAGGAATTTTGGGTGGGCCCAGGTCCAACATTAGTGCTGTTAAGAAAAAAAGTATACAGTTTTGGGGAACGAAGAGGTTGGCCCCATCCGTTCATTCCCGGGGGGGTTCGACCCTGGGCATGCATGAACCATTCCCTTTGGGTGGTCAGATTGAAAAATGGGTGTTTGGCCTCATATTCCGCTCGTGCCTGGGCTAGTGGCCCGCCTTCACAATGGACCAAAGGAACCCAACCCAGCCCTATCCCAAGGGAGAGGATTCCCGTCCAAATCCATTTGCGTTGGGATCCTGTGGGGATCATGCCATGACTCCGGTTGTGATTTCCTGGATGCGTCTGACCAAGGGTTGTATCGGCCCGGAAAGGCAGGCGGGGTGATAATGGTAGACCAGTTGGATCCTTCTCGTGGTTGGATCGTTGCGATTGGGGTGATTTTGTGGCCAGAAAAGCAATCGATCTTCCTTTAACCCGGGTGAATCAAAATAGGCCCGTTGTCCTTTGAAATGTTTTTGTCCAGATTCAGGCTTTGCTTCTGCCGTGGGCGCTTCGGGCAATAAAGCCTAACTCAACATTACTGCTTTCCACTTACCTCAAGGGGTGGGCATCAAACTTTGAAGGGCGATGACAATGTCGGAAACCGTGAGCTGCCCCAATCGGGCCTGTACCCAGGTTTTTCCAGCCAACCTTCTTGTCGGCGGTACCCGTTACCAGTGTCCCGCCTGCGCGAGTCAATTTGTATTCAATGCCCCGGTCACCCAACAAGGATCACCCCAGGCAAATTCCAATGAAAATCCCACGGCAAAAGCGCCAAGTTCCCCCACCCCCCGAAAGGATGCATGGTGGATCCCGGCGCTTTTCGCTGTGGTAGGGATTTTATTGGTGGGTTTTTTGGCCTTGGTGGGCATCCGTATGATGGGATCCACAAACGGGGGCAAATTGGACACTTTCACGGCCGCCAACTTTGCCATCAAGCGCCCGGAAGGACTCGCAAGGGATTCCGGACAGGAACTGGAGTTTCAGGCTGATTTGGTTTATACCGGACCTGAAAAAAAACTGATTTGGGCGGTGGTTACCCGGGATTATGGGGGAAGGGTGCCTGGTTACCGGGAACTTTTGGAGTTGGCACTGGAGAAATTGCGAAAAAAGTTTCCCGATAAGGTGGAGTATGAAAAACGGGGAGACGCGGAGGAAACGCTGGTGGATATTCCATTCACCGCCCACGAATTTGTAGGTCGGACATCGGACAACGAGGATGTCGCGGGAGAATTCTTTGTTGGAACATCCAAAGGGATTGGATATGTCCTTTATGGTTGGGCCCGCCCTGAAGATCGGGATCAGGCAAAAACCGTTTGGAAAATGACCCGCAAGGCCTTTTCTGTTTTGGAATCCAGGGCCAATTGGAAACC
Organism: uncultured Singulisphaera sp.; assembly: GCA_963923115.1. Lineage (GTDB taxonomy): Bacteria > Planctomycetota > Planctomycetia > Gemmatales > Gemmataceae > SYLG01. Next base: position 3,914 of record CAWUOD010000154.1, on the reverse strand, counting down.
CGAGGAAGCCCAACTGGAACTTGCCGAGGGCAAAGGTTGGGAGATCCGGTTCGACAAAAAGTTTTGGACCCAGGAAGAAATCTCCAAAGACCTCAAGGAAACCAATTCCAAAGCGGTTTTGCGTCTTGAGGGGAAGATTCCCGGGCGAAAAGTTTATGCGGGAGACATGGCGGAAGCGTATGTAATTGTTCTGGAGGGAAAACAGGATCTCAACCAATCCGTTGTCCTTGCCAAGGAGTACCTTGCCGGACTTGACAAGCCGGTGGACGAATCGAAAGTTAGCCTTGAGCCAACCCCAACACTCGATGGGGAGGAGCTTGACAAAAAAATTGAGTCCCAGGGAACACCCCAGAAAAGGCAGATGTTGCGCTTGCTTTCCGGGGGTGATGCCCAAAAAATCTATTTGATTCAGGTGGGCCTTGGAGACAAGAAAACCATAGTCCTCGCGGCCAGTTGCCCCCTTGGTGCCCGAAAATTATGGGAGGATAACTTTTTGAAACTTGCCGACGGCCTTATCGTTGAGAGCCCCTGAGTTCTTTTCAACTCTTGGAGTTGCCTCGCTGGCAAGCGATAACCAACCGGTTGGGGTGTTGGTTTCCTTCGAAAAAGGTCGGGATCAGGGAGCTGGTTGGGGCTGGGGGGTAAGTGCCGCGTTCAAAGGCAATGGCGCAGCTGAACCAGTTACCACCGGCTGAACCGCACCAGGGCCCGGGGTTGGAGCAACAGGCGCTTCCTTCGGTCGAAGAGGAACCAGGGCTTTACCCCGGTTTCTCAGGTCACCGGCCTTTTGAAGAATATCATTGTTGTTGGGCATCTGTTGGGGCTGGAGGGCGTAGGAAAACCGGTGCACATCATTGATTTCCCACGGAACAAGGTTTTCCGACACGAAATCAAGAGGGAGATATTCATACCACGGGGCCGGAATTTTCTGTTCCACATGAAGCGTTTCGTAACCATCCTTGACCAGCGTAAAGCGGTATTTCCCGTAAAAGACGAAGTAATCGTCGACGGGAGTGGTTCCGATCGGCTTGCCATCCCGATATACCAAGGCTCCTTGGGGTTGGGAATCAATCGTGTATTTGCGCGTGACGCAGCCAGTGGATCCCAGAGCGAGAAATGCTCCAAAGACAATGGTCCAGGCGCCAAAAGCTTTTGTTCCCTTGAGCAATTTGCTCCCCTTAGCAATAAAGGCCCAATGCCATTCGGTCGCCTCTTAGCCATTCCCCGGCAAGCGGGTCAAGAGCAACCGCCTTCAGGGATTTGGGTTTCCGGAAAGGGGTTGGCTTCAAAATGAATCTGCCCCTGTTGGAGGAGTCGCACCAAACCCATGTGGGCCTTCGCCGTGCCGTCAACCAGGACAATATGCTCGTCCAGTTGGCACAAAACGAGGACCAATGGCAGGCCAAAGGCTCCCTGTTTATGGTTGCCGATGGCATGGGGGGGCACAAAGGGGGAGAAAAGGCCAGCCAATTGGCTATCCAGCAGGTTCCCCTTGTATTTGGCAAAATGCTCGACATGGGGCACGACAAGGCGCTGAGGCGGGCCCTCCTTGAGGCCAATCAGGAGATCCATCGACGCGGCAAGGAGAGCGCCGACTTTTATAACATGGGAACGACCGCCACAATCCTGCTTCTTAACGCCAAAGGAGCATGGGTGGCCCATGTGGGGGACAGCCGGGTTTACAGAATTCGGGAAGGGATCGTCGAGCAGCTCAGTTACGATCATAGTTACATTTGGGAAGTAGCCCGAATTCACAACATTACTCCCGAAGAAGCGGCCAGAAACGGGATTCTTTCCAACAAAATCACCAGATGTCTTGGCCCTGAGCCGGAAGTGCTTGTGGATCTTGAAGGGCCACATGAAATCTTGCCCGGGGATATTTTTCTCCTCTGTAGCGATGGTTTGAGCAACAAGGTTACCGATGAGGAGATGGGGCTTGCCTGTTCCCACCTTAATCCGCAAAGCGCCGGGGAGTTCCTGATTGACCTGGCGAATCGTCGGGGAGGGCCCGACAACATAACCGTCGTCATCGCCAAGGTTCCTGGAAAATCGGATGAGCACCCGCCGCTGATCAAAGCCACTATGGATCAGCCCTCTTTCATTGACAGGCTGTTCAAATGGAGCTGGGTCCTGTTTTTGATTGTGGGCGCGGTGGCCATTGGGGGCGCCCTGTTTTGCAGCTTTTCCGATCAGATCATCAGGTCCTATGGTTTCTATCTGATGGGGCTCAGTCTTTTTGTCGCGAGCGCATTATCCTTTTATTTCAGCGAAAAGAAAAATCGCACACTTCTTGACCCGATAGTTCCCCAGGCGGCCGGTCCCCGGATCCATCGGCGCAAATTGTTCAGCGCCCAGGAGGAATTGGGGAAATTGATTGCGGATTTGGAAGCCCTTTTGATGGGTATTGGCCGACAAAAAATTTCTGTGGACCCAGCCTGGGGGCAGAGGATTGAGGAATCGCGTGCCCTTTGGAAAGACCAAAAAATCGTTGATTCGCTCCAAAAGGCGCGTGAAATGCTTCATGGCACCATTGAGATGATCCAAAAATCGACCAAGCAGGGCCAGCTTTTCAATTAGGGTTGTGGGCTCGCCACAAACACCATTTTTCTCGCCGAACACGAAGTGCCGTCTATCGTAAAGAGCAGACCGGAAGCCTGTGGGTTTCGGGTTTTTTCCGTTAAAAAGGCTCCAAATGCGAAATGGAGCCAAACAAACAAGGAATTCCGCCAACATGGCCAAAGCAAAAAAAACTGTCAAACCGGTAAAGTCTCCAGCCGCCTCCCGCTCTGTCAAATCGGGCAAGGACTCAAAGTTGGCGATCGCTCCCACGACAAATCCCCAAAAAATCGGGGTCCGGACCGCTGAGGCCCTTGTTGAGGGAGAGCTGGGGTACTTGTGTGCCGAACCGGAAATTGTCATTGGGGACCTTGATGGCCCGGTGGGAACCGCGTTGGCAACGCTGGTGGGCAATCAGGTTGCCGGGCACACCAAAGTATTTGCCATCCTCAACTCCGACGCGCAGGTCAAACCGGCCACCCTTATGGTGAGCAAGGTTACAGTCACCAGTTCCCGTTACACGAACATCCTCATGGGAACCGTCCAGGCGGGAATTGCCCATGGCGTGCTTGATTCGGTGCGACAGGGAATCATTCCCAAAGCCCTGGCCAACTCGATAGGCATCATTTACAGTGTTTGGCTCGACCCTGAAGTGCTAAAGGTTCCCGCGGGAAAAGTCGATCACGAATCACTTTTCGCGGTTCACCGCGAGGCAACCGTCAAGGTGATCAAAAAAGCCATGGGACATGAGCCTTCCATTGATTGGCTGCTGGAAAACCAGGACAAAGTAGAGCACTATTTCCACGAATGTGGAAAACAGGGGCAGTTCTAGTTTGGAATTGGTTGGGGGTGGATCATGGGTGCCTACACGGGCCTTTTGGTGTTTCTGGCAGGATTGCTTTCTTTGGGCGCCGCCCCACGGGATGAAATCCGGGCCCCGTGGATCCCCATAAATGCGGGGGCCTCCCCAAATGGGGGACCAGTTGCCAGATCGGAGTCCGGCGATTCCTTCGGACTGCGCGTGGAATGGTCCCGATCATTTCTCCACCTTCATTTGCCTCAAAAGTCCCTTTTGGAAAAGGGGGTGGTGATAGGCCTCAATCCCCTGGATTCCGGGGAATTGAATGTCCATCAAAAGGTGGTGTTCTTGCGACTGTCGTCCGGGGGAAAGATCCACTGGGGATCTGGTCCATGGACCGAAATAAAAAAATCCAATAAGGATTCGGAAAAGGGCATAAATCCTGGCTTGATTTATCCTGTCCCTGGAGAAATGGAGGCATCGGGTTCCGGGGGCTTCGTCACACGGATCCCATGGGTTCTGTTTTCGGTTTTGGGTGGGCGTCCCGAGCCGGGCTCGA
>CAWUOD010000153.1:0-7005 GCA_963923115.1 uncultured Singulisphaera sp. | reverse complement strand
CACCCTGGGGCTTGGGCGGCAGGAGCACCGCGGCACCCTGGGAAACAGGCCGGACCGCGGATTCCAGGTCGGGCTGGGCGTTTTCCGGAGCTGGCGCAACCCGGGGACGAACGGGAGTCGGTGGAGCCGCCGTTGCCACAGCAGGCTTGGGCGCCGAAGGTTTGGGCGCGGGAGTCACCAGACCATGAAGGGGAGCTGGCTGCTTCGGAACCGAAACGCCGGGCGAGGCGGGTGATGTGGCTGAGTCATCCGAAAGTAGACCGGAATCACCACCATCCACTCCCAGAGATACCGTAGAGGGGGGGGAGGCCGGGGCTTCTGTGGTTGTTTTTTCTTTGGGGGCCGGACCCGAAAGATTGCGAATTCGGGTCGCAACAGCGGCCGGTTTCGAAGGGGCCACCGGGGCGGGAGGAGCAACGGGAGCAGGGGCCTGGGCCGCCTTGGCAACCCCGGGACCCACGCCTTTCTTGATCAAATCCACGAGCAAATCTTTTTGCTCAGGATCCAACGCGCTCACATGGCTTTTGACATCAAACCCCTGTGCTTTACAGAGGTCGACCAATTCCTTGGAATCTACACCCAGTTCCCGGGCCAATATATAGACGCGGACTTTTTCCTTAGACAAGCGATACTCCCCCGAAGCTGGCACATTCACCGTACCCAGCAGCCGGTCCCTCTGGTATTTCTGGAGTCTTATATCTTACCAAATATGACAAGGCTGAAAAGGGCAGACATAATTTCAAAATGGGATTTGTTACGCAGCCTGGCGATTTGTACCGCCTAATACTCCATCCACGAACCCAAACAACTCGTCCCGAAACCGATCCGTCGCAAAGCGCAACGCATTGTTACGGCAATCCCGTGAATCCCCATGAGGCCATTCACTCTCAAGCCTGTCAAAACCATCAAGCATCGATTCCACTGATGGTTCCGCAAACCAAACCCCGGTCATTCCTCTCGGATCTCCCGGGAGATTCACCGTTTCGGTCGCCCCTCCATGGCCGAGGGCCACGACGGGGGTGCCACAAGCCTGGGCCTCGAGAGGGACAATTCCGAAATCCTCCTCGCCCGGAAAAAGGAGGGCTTTGCATTTTCGGAGGTGGTCCCGAAGGACTTCATTGGGTTGCCAGCCAAGAAATTCAATCCAGGGGGAATTGCCAGCCAGCTGACGCAATCGCCTTTCATCCTGACCTGTACCAATGATCACAAGTTTTCGTGAGGATTTTTTGCACGATTCAATCGCCAGGTCGATCCTCTTGTAAGGGGCAAGGGCCGAAATAACGAGATAATGGTCACCCCGCTTCACATTGGCCGGGGTGTAATAGGTTGTGTCGACAGGGGGATAAATGACTTTGCTTTCCCTCCCATAAGCCTCGCGAATCCGCTTGGCGATGGTGTGGCTTATTGCCACAAAATGCGTTACGCCAGAGGCGGTTTTTGCGTCCCATGTCCGGATACGGTCGAGTATCGCGTCCCGAATGGAATCCTTGGCCCGCTTGAGGGGAGATGCTGATTTTTCGGAAAAGTAGGCATCTCTCTGATGCCAGGCATAACGCATGGGGGTGAAACAGTAGCTGATATGGGGAACATCCCTGGGGACCTGAACCGCTTTTGCGACACAGTGGCTGAAACTAAGGACAAGATCCACCGGCCCCACCTTCCAGGAACGGGATGCCAGGGGCATCACGGGAAGTGCGTAGCGGTAATTGCCGAAGATCCCCGGAATTTTCTGAAGCCAGGAGGTTCGAATCGCAAGTCGCTCAATATCCGGGGATAGGGCGCCTTTTTTGTGAATCAGGGTGTGAAGATTGGCCCCTGGCCACCTTTGGCAGGCAACCTCCAGACATTTTTCCCCGCCTCGCATACCTGTGAGCCAATCGTGAACCAATGCAATCCGGGAACCGGAACCTTTTCGGATGGAGGAAGAAGGGGGCGACACGGAGGAATCTCTGCCTGGGATTTTGGGATGTATTCTCTGGCCTGTCCGAACGGCGCCCATTATTCCCCAACCGGGATTTCGGGTGCAATCCCCTTTTTCGCGGGTGCAACCAACCCATTGGGGAGGGAGGTTGGAAAAATCTGTTTTCCCATGCCGTTAGTTGCGCAGGATTTTTGGGGAGAGCGCCACAATCCAACGGATTGGATGAGAAAGGGCCCCAAAATAGGGGTCGGGTTCAGGCGGCTTGCCTGCGGCGGTTCGCCGCTTCCCGGAAAACATCAAGCATTTGGCGGTAGTGATGGTCAAAGGTCCAGCTTTGGGCGGTTCGCCGTCCAGCCTGACCTGCCGCAAGTCGTTTGGCCGGATCGAGATAGACCTTCATGGCATCGGCGAGTTGTTGGTGATTGTGGGGATCGTCAACGATGAAACCCTCGTTGGGTGGAGTCATCAGTTCCGATGCGCCGTTAAATTTCGAGGTAATCACCGGCAGTCCACAGGCCATCGCCTCCGTGATTACATGGGAGCAGGGATCGTAGAAGGTCGGATGGATGAAAAAGTCCGAGGCGAAATAGCCATTTCGCATGTCGGACTGATACCCGACAAAGCGGACACGGTCGCTGATTCCCAATTTTTTGGCGAGCCGTTCAAACGAAGCGGTTTTTGGCGAGCCGACAACCACAAGGCGGAAGCGGGGATTTTCCGGCATGAGTCTCACGGCGTGAAGCAGGGGTTCGAGTCCCTTGAGCCGGTAGTTCATTCCACAGAAAAGACCAACATTGTCCTCAGGTTCCAGGTTCCACTTGGTCCGGCATTCCATTCGCCTTCGTGGACGGTCATTTTCGACAAAGCGATCGGGATTGAAGGCGATTCGGACCATTCGAAGGTCGGACGAGGAGATTTGGTAATAGGTCTGGAAATGTTGGCGCACCATGTCGCTGATAGCGATGATAATGCTGCGCTGGGCGCCCAGGTATTGGCGGCGTTCCAGGGTAGTGAAAGAAAAATGGGCCGGGTCAAATTGCTTGAGGAATCCCATCACCTTGCGTTGCAGGGGGTTGGCGATTTTCACGAGATTCTGATGGGCGCTGGCGGCATACAGCCCACCTTGGGGATAGAGGACATCCAGTCCCCAGGTTTTGTCAAAACCGACCGTCACATCATGTTCGTGGCCTTCCAGGGCCCGCAGCACCGAGCTTCCAAAACGCCAGGGGCGCAGGGATCGGGGCCAGGACGCGACCGGAACGGGGTGATAGGAGAGTTGTTTGGGGAGTTTGGCCTCATCCCAGCGGGACGCATAGAGGTGAACCTTGTGGCCATCGCCAACGAGCCTGTGCGCCAACGCGGCGATATAGGTTTCACACCCACCGCGCTCGGGAAGCACACTCTCGTAGCAAAAAGCAATGTCCATGCGAATCATCCCCGAGGGGATGGGCAACTCCTTTCGTATGGCCGAATTCCTTTCGGCAACGGGAGCGCAGCGTGCCCAATCCCAAGCACCGAAGATTTATCGGACTTGGAGGCAAATTCCTTGAGAAATGGTTTGACAAATGGGGTTTTATGCGGCACGGCGCACCCCCTTGTCCAGTTTCATGTTGTGGCGGCGATAGCGTTGCCATTTCCATCGAATGATCCGGGAGACTATTCGCTCGTAAAAGCCCTTGCCGCGGCCATCCCCCGCCCCAAGTCCCCGATAAGCCCTCCAGAAAGCGATCCTGTCAGAGGCGTTCACGCCGTCGACCTCGGAGGAGAATAGGAGTTGGGCAAGATCCTTGATCTGGTAGATTCTCCAGAAGATCCGGTGCCTGGCCAAACGGTGGAGGTCGATCAGGACCACCTCGTTGAACCAGGAGGCGGGGGCCCTGTAGGTGTCAACTTCACGGATATAAAAATGGCAAAAATAAAAGTCCTTGTGAAAACAGCGGCGGTCGTGGAGCAATCTGCCGATTCGGGCCATTTCCAAAAGCAAACCGCGCTTCCATTGATGGAATTTTGCGGGTTCCATCCGTTTGTGGGCCAGTGGCACCGCCTCATGGAGGGGGATCATCCCGGTCAGCTCGCCCAGAGCCAGACAGCTTTGGAGTTTTGTTCCCGGGCCCTGGAATTCGGCGACGGCATAGGCCCTTGGCACGGGAATGCCCAGTTCCGAAGCCCAGCGAAGGTGCTGCCACTCCTGGAGCGCGGGTGACCAGGGCCATCGTGGCGCCAGCTTCGCCAAAAGCCCATCCAGGCCAGGCAACACATTGTGCCTTTTCAGATAGACAACAAGTTTTTTGCCGGTTCCTTCGGGATCATCAAGGATCCAGCGCCCAACAGACCGTCCCTGTTTGCTGTGAAAGCGGTCGGTCACATTGACATCCATGATCGAATCGGCCCAATTGGGTCCCGCGAACCGAATCCATTCATCATCCGCCCACGAGCGATTTCCATCCCGAAGAGGCGGCAAGTTTCTTCCTGAATCCATTTGAAAATGGCTTTCGCGAATGGACGCGGAGGCGCCGCTGTTGGGGCGTGGGATGGGTGAGGCCAGGCTTGCCGGTCCGGAGTTTTCTTCCCCGGAGACCATGGCGTTGGCCAAAACGGGCTTGGGCGTCCGCTGTCTTTCAAAAGCCGGTTCCATTTTGACCGCCGGGGGATTTGCTGTGGTCAAAAATGCCTGTTGCAGCCAGGAGGCCTCAAGTGGGGAGGCGCCCAGCGAAACCAGTCGACGAATGAGCGATCCAAGATCCGACCAGGATTCACGGCTTCCCACCAGATTTTTCCCATGAAAAGAACATTCCGCCGGGCATTCCAGCCAGACTTTCGAACGCGATGGATGAACGGTGAAAGGTATCCCGCGGCCGGGGAGCGGCATGGGGTTTGATTTGCCCGGGTTTTTGGGCGAAAAGAGCAGGACGCCCTTGCCATGGAGGCCAGCAAGGGTCCGTCCCATCGCCTCGATCAGGGATTTTCTGCGCAAGCCCGGATGGAAGGCTGTCCGCCGCAGCCAAAGACCGACTCCCATTCCGGACTTATGTGGTTGAAAAATCAGAAAATGGACGCGGGCTTTTTTCGAGTCGTCGATCCGGTAAACCCCACGGGCGAGAACTTTTGGGCCCTCGATTCCAAGGTTGTCCAGATGGAATAGACTTCGTGACAGGGTGATTTCGGGTCCAAGGGGGCGCTTGCCAAGCCGGATTCCCCAAAGCGCCCGCCGACCTTTCCACCATGCGATTCCAGCCACAATCTTCCCATTTTCCGCCCGAATCCACCGAATGCCCCGGGCCCGGCCATTCTCGTTAAGTCTGGGGGCCGCCCCACCAATCCATTCCATCGCGGAGAGGACGGATTGGGTCTTTTCAATTCCCAGGGTTGTCCATGCAAATTCGCGACAATTTTCCCGGGGAACCACAACCCAATCGTGGCCTGGCCGATTGCCTTGCTGGGATTGGCTGCCCCTGGGCCCATGTCGATTCACCAAAAGCCGGACTTCGCGATCAACGAGGTTCCATAGCTCCTGGAACGCGGGCAGGGTCGCCCCCGGGTTGGGATACCTGGACGATTGTAAAAGATAGGCGCTAAGTGCGCGTGATAGAATCCGAAGCCTCAGGCGGGCGGCCCCGGTCTCCTCCGGTCCGGACGGATAAATTTCCGATGCCCGGGGAAGTGATGAGGCCAGGGCGGCCAGGTCCCTCAATCGGTCGGAAATTCTTGGCGCATGAACCACACGGGCCCTCTGCCAATCCACAAAAACGGGTTCTCCCTTTTCGGGATCAAAAAGGACATGCTTCAGAAAAAGGTCGCCATGTACTACGCCCAATGCATGCATTTTGGCGAGTGTCTTGCCCATCCAGGAGGCGAAATGCAGGGCCAGCTTTGGAGTGGTGGCCGCCTGTCCAATGGGGACCGCCCCGGAAATTTCCGAAACAAGGAGGAATGACCGCCCACGATGTTCGCCATAAGCGATCCATGGCGGGGCAGGAAGTCCATACCGCGCGGCCATGTCGAGATTCAGCGCTTCCCGTTCGGAAGCCGATGCCAGTCCCCGCCCCATGCGAAGTGAGGCGATCCTTTGCAAAAGTGGAATGCGGTTTTCAATCTTGAGAAGGGCGCCGGGCCATGCGGCCTCCGGACAAGAACCGATATTCAACGGGAGGGGATTTTTTTGGTCGGATGGGCTTGGTCGTTCGCCGAACCCGGCTGGGAGGCCGACCCTGGCCACATACCGGTGCCTGTGCCCACCAATGCGAACACAAGGAAGATCCAAAAAGTCTTTGGCAAGCGAGAGCCCATGGCGATGCGATCGGTCCCTGCACCCGGAGGCGATCACCAAAAATCGCCGCCGACTGCGCACGCGCATCCAGGCGAATATCACCATAAGCACAAACAGGACCAGAATCATTCCGGGCAGGATCATGCCGAGAGCCTCCCGGTGAGCGGTTTTGCGACAAGTGGAATGAGATCGCCCCGCGCCGGGTCGCATCCCCTAACACCCACGACTCCCGCCGGAGACGGGGCGGGAATTTCCCCTTCGAGCATCCGGGAAATCACATCCAGCACAAGGGGTGTTTCAATCTTCCTCATGCAATCATGATGACCGGGGGCGCAAACCCGTTGTTGGCAGGGACCGCACGGGACCGGCGCCGCGATGTGCGCAGCATTTTTTTGCCAGGTTTCCGTCCAGGCAATATGGGTCGGTCCATAAAGCGTAACGACAGGTCGATCAAAAGCACAGGCGATGTGCCGGGGGCCGCTGTCGGTTGTCAGCAATAGCGCGAGTCGCCGGGTCACGCCCTTGACCAGCCCGAGTGAGAGTCCTGGCATCCCCTGTTCCGCCAGGGCGCGAACCATTGGGTGATTCGCCCTTGCCACCAGATCCAGTGCCTGGGCCGCCTCGGCCGGCCCCCCGAGAATGACAACGCCATTTCCACCGATCGCAAGCTTGTTGGCCACTTCGGCAAATCGTTCGATAGGCCAAAGTTTCGCCGCCCCAAACGCCGCGCCCGCATGGATACCGATCACGCGCAATCCCGGACGAAATCCCGCGACCGACCATACCTGGGCAGCGTCGGCCTCATCGTTTCGCGTCG
>CAWUOD010000152.1:0-7040 GCA_963923115.1 uncultured Singulisphaera sp. | reverse complement strand
GCGGATTGCCTGGAAACTGTTGATGAAATAGCCCATGAATCCTTGGAAGTTTTTAAGGAAGCTGGTGGACAGGAGCTTCATCTGTGCCCTGGACTCAATGATCATCCGGCTTGGCTTGCCGCTATGGAAACAATTTTGCGCGAAGAGGGGCAGGGGTGGCCCGGTTTGTAAACAATACATGGACGAAATGCACATAGACTAAATTGCCTGAACAAGTTTGTTCTTGTTCAGGCAATTTATTGTCTGTACGAGGGAATCTATTACAGCGATTAACGCTGTTCAATTTGCAGAATAGCGTTCGAGGCAGCCAGACGGGTTTCGGTATCCGGATCGCGAAGGTTTCGACGAAGCGCTGGAAGGGCCGCCTCAGCCGCCTTGCCAAATCGTCCCAATGTTACCGCGCATTGGATTCGGACTTTTGGATTTTCGTGTTCCAAATTCCCTGCAATAGCTGGAATGATGGGTTTGCATGCATATCCAATTGCTTCGGCTGTTTGCATTGCCGCGATACGAAAATCCGCATCGCCATGCGCTATTTCTTTTCCCAAATCCTCAACGATCGGAGCGGCTTGTGGCCCGAAAGATCTGATAGCTTTGGCCGCCGCGATCCGAACCTCAAGATCGTCGGTTTGTAATCTGGCCACCAGAGCAGGCAGGGCAACCTCTGGGAAGCTACCAGTTTGTCCGAGGCTCCTAACGCAAATCCATCGGACAACCATATTGGGGTCGTTGATGGCGGTTTTTGCGATTATCTGAATAGTTTGATTTTGCGGTCCTACTGCTCCCCTGAATCGCCAATCCGGCTGCCCCCCCACAAATTCGAATGCCTGTGCCGCCGCCCGGCGAACAACCGGATTGGGATCACTAAATCCCTTGACCACCAGCGTTGCAACCTCGTCGGTTTCTGGCCCGAATGGTAACGGATCAACAGCCAATTGGTTTGATGCCGGTTTCCTGAGTGCGTTAGCCAATGCATATTCAACAGTCCAAAGTTTGCGGCGTATGACCACACAATCTTCAATAATGTCCAGGCATTCCAAACGGGTCTGCAGATCGGATTCAGTCCTGACGGAATGTTGAGCCAAAGGCAGGGTGGCTTTTTGAAGAGATTTAATTACCGGTTCAATTTGGCGAATCTGCTCTCTTATAACATCGACTCGTTCCACAAGCATATCCTGTCCAAGGGATTCAGCCTCACGAACGGGGATCATGAAATCAATGTCAATGAATGTGTCCGTCACAGCTTGTATTGATGCAGCTGCCCATTCCCTTACCACTTTGTCCGGATCCCTGAGGGCCTCAACTGCAACCTGAATCAAAATTGGGGAGACGGTAAGGAATTCACGGCGGACTTCGTTGAGTTTTTCATCCTGGCTTGATGCAGACGCTTGCAAGAGCAGGCTGGTCATTTTTGATCTAACTTTTAATGCTTCAGCTGCATGACGGCGAACCAAGACCTGTTCGCTCTCCGGGCCCCCTTTGAGAAGTGTTCGGGTTAGCTTGGCAAAAATCACCGGATCGGATTCGATTTTTGCCAATGCCAGCAAAGCGGAGTGTTGCGCTGGGCCATATTTTAGGGCGTTTCCCAGCAGATCCTCCTGTAGGTCAGCCATGATTTTTCGCAGCATTCGCGCCCGCGGAAGCATGCGGTCGGTTGCCGTGGCATCGGTTAGGATTCCAAATGCTGCGGAATCGCCAATTTGTTTTGCTGCCGCGCGCTTTAGGTTTTCATCAGACCCTTTGAGTATTTCGCGGTATTTGGTTTTCAATTTGAGAACCAAAGCCCTTCGTGCTTCATCATTGGCTGTCAGGACTTTTTCTGATTCAACCAATTGCCTTTGCCATTCAGGCAAAAGCAACATTTGATTCATGTCGCCAATAGAGTTTGTGGTTTGGATGATGCTTAAAAGTTTTTCGGCCCGTTGGGGGTCTTCACGGTTGGAGAAGACCTTGCTGAATTGGGATGTAATATCCGGATTTAGGGGCTGGGCTTGAATCGCGCAGGGAAAACCGACCAACCCTCCCGCGACCACTCCACCAATGGATCCGAACGAACCAATCCAATTGGCCCCAAAACAAGTGAATGACCAGAATTTGGCTTTGAAAGGACGATACATCACGGCTGGCCCCCCGAATTCAAAACTACCAAGATAATCATCCAAGATGGGGGGGCATTGCGCAAATAAATCGTTTCGACCGAATGATAAGGAAATAGAAGGCGGTAGGGGTCGGGAGGCTAAGTGGGGTTAGAAAATACAAGTTTCCATGCCAGGAAGGCGGCTACAATCATTCCAATCGTCATGAGGGTTCCAAAAAGGATCAGTTTCCAGGAAGGAGAAATTGGTTGTTCGACAACCAATTCAGGAGTGGATTTCTCTTCACCAAACAAGTCTTCATTAAGGGAGTCGGAGCCGGGGATCTCGATATGCATTTCGTCCAAAATTCCTGGTTGAGCTGTTTGGCTTGAGAATTTTGGTAAGGAAGCCCGACTTGACCCGAAAATGGTGTCTGGGTCCAATTCCAGTATGCTACTCGCGGTTCTTTGGGATTTTGCGGAACTGGATGGGACTGGTTTGGGTTTGGCTGGTCCGGTGGATTCCTGAAACTGTGGGTGTTCTGGTTCTGAAAAAGGTGTTTCGGTTACAATCGGTTGCGGGGGAATGGGAACAGGTGTATGAAATGTTTCGGTCGAAACAGGGGCTTGGGGAACAGGCGATTTTGGTTCGGGATGGGTTTGATTGGGCGGATCGTAAACCCTTGGTGCAGGTTTTGATGGAGATTCCCCGAATTTAGTCGGTTGAATTTCTTCGGGAACACGAATGAATGCCCCACAAACAGGACATTCGATGTTTTGGCCGCCTTTGCGACGGGCAATACTCAAGAGCTTGTTACAGGTGGTGCAACGGAATTGAATGGGCATACAAATGTCCAAAGGGCGTGAGTGCTACAGAATCCGTCAACATCCAATATCGTGAAGCCGATTCAGTTCCTGTACCGGTCTGGTAGAATTGAGCAAGGGGAAATTTCGGTAAGCCGGGAAATCCCCATAATCGTCAAAGTCAGGGGCGGTGCCTTATTCCGGACTTACAAATGCTGCGCACTTTAAGAATTGTCGGACTAATAGTCCTGGGCTTGGGCCTGTCTGTCGCAGGAGCCCCAGGGGATGTTGTAATTCTCAAGGATGGCCATGTGTTGGAGGGTAGGGTTCGGAGGGAGAGTGTCACGGAGTTTGATTCCACATCCAAGGAGGCATTTCTCCTACCCAAAGGCTTTTTTATGGTGGAAACCCTGACCAAAAGGATAATTTTCAGCGCAAATAATGTTCGTTCAACCGAAAAGAAAAACCTGCCTGCCGAGGAGGTATACAACAATGCGCGAACGGTCCATATACCCCAACCACGACCATTGCCTCCAGTTGGTGGGATAGCGGATCCAGGACAATGGGATGCAAAGTGGGATAGGGATCTCAAGTTTTTCGCTCCCAATATTGGAACGGTCCCGGTTCGCCAACACATGCAGTTTTTGGGATCGCGACACATTCAGGTTTTTGCGACCAAAACATTTGCATGGGGCAGCAGTTACCTGACAAGCGAATTGGACAAAAAGACCTTAGATGACCTGATTGCCACCCATCCCGAATCGCTTAAGAGTTATGAGCCCGGGAGCCCGCAAAGTTTTAATCGCCACCAAAAGAATGCCCTTTTTTATCTTCAGGCCGGAATGTTTGAAGGGGCAATTGAAAAGGTTGGAGATGCCTTAAAGGAGTTTGAAGGTAAACCGGAATTCACAGAAAAATTGCAGGAAATCCGAAAGAAAGCGTTTGAGGAAATTCAGCACGAAAAAGTGCTTCTCGCCCGCGATTTGGTAGGGGAAGGATATATGGCGGCAACCCCTGGCTTGCTGGGAAGTGTGGTCGAAAATCAGTGCGCTGAAGCGGACCTGGTGGAATTGCGCGCGATCAAGGCAAAGGTTGAGAAAGAACGCGAGCTTCAAAAAGAGATTAGTGATGCATTGGCAGACATTATCCCAAAGGTAAAAAGCCCCGAAACACCTCTTTTGGGTGTTGATGTTTTGGAAAAACTTCAAAAACTCCAGAAGGCGGCGGATAATCCCAAATTTGAGCCTTTTTTAAGCCAATACAGACAATGGAAAAAAAAGGACAAAAAAGATGATAACATTAAGCCTGAAAAATTGGCGTCTTTGGCGGTTTCCGGATGGCTGGCCGGGGCTTCCGGGGCGGATCCAAATCCGGTTCAGGCAAAGCGCCTTTGGAATTTGAGGGAAAAACTTCAAAAGGTTTTGGATGAAGTTAGTCAAACTCGTTCCCCGGATGCAGTCCGCGATCTTTTAAAGCAATATCCGGAGCCCACGACTGTGGATGATGTTGGGGTCCTTTTGGGAACTCTTGGACCCCAAAATCCCGATCCGGTCCCCCCAGTTTATCCGGAAGCCCCTACCAAAAGAGTATTTCCAAGTACCCATGGGCTTCCCGGGGGAACTTACTTGGTCCAGGTCCCCCCCCATTATGACACATCCATTCCAGCCCCCCTGTTGATCGTCCTTCATGCTGCGGGGGAAAACCCCGCGGACGCGATCTTGCGTTGGAGGGATCATGCCGCCAAGGAAGGCTACATTTTGGCTGCTCCCACATGGAACGAACCGCCTGCCCAAGCCGCTTACCAGTTTTCCTTGAAGGAACACGAAACACTACTTGCGTCTGTCAGGGATCTGCGTTCGCGTTATCAAGTCGATTCCGATCGAGTTTTTCTCGCGGGGCATTACCAGGGAGGGCAAATGGCTTTTGATGTGGGGCTTTCCCATCCTGACCTGTTTGCGGGTGTGATACCTATGTCAGCCTCGCCCAAATATTACCCTGAAAAATATTGGCGCAACGGAGTCTATTTGCCTTTTTATGTGGTATCTGGTGACAGGATTGGCGAAATTCATGGCCAGCTCAAGGACCTTTTCAACAATTGGGCTGGCCGAAGTTACTCTGCAATCTGGGTCCAGTACAAGGGCAGGGGAATGGAATGGTTTCGTGGGGAGCTTCCCTCCATTTTTGCCTGGATGAAGGGAAAAAGGCGCGTATTTCCCCTCAAGCAACTTGGTTCGGATGGAAACGGTGGTACTTTTGGGAACGAGTTTCGTACCATGCGTTCCACGGACAGCAGATTCTATTGGGTGGAAATACAGGAAGTGATGGCGAAAAACCTGACACCTCCCCCCCCGGCTTTTGACGCAAGAATTAATGCAGCCACAATTTATGGCCGAACTGAACCCGAAAAAAACGAGGTCTTTATTAAAACAACCGGTATCAAAAAAATGGCCTTGGAACTCTACCGCAACCCGAAAGGGGAATGCTGTCTTAATTTGGACAAACCGGTTACAGTAAGGTGGAATCAGGCCCAGGTTGTGCGTAACCAAAAAATCAAAATCGATTTGGAGATGATGCTCGCCGATCAAGCCAAGTGGCAGGATCGCAAACGCTTTTTGGTTGCTAAAGTGGAAATGGGTAGTCAATAAAAAGGTCCCTGGATTTCGTTCCAGGGACCTGGTTTATTTTGGTTACAGGGGCATCTTTGAGCCCTTCAATCAAACTATTTGGAATCCTCACGAATTGCGGATTCAATCACAACTGGTTTGACCGGGACATCCCCATGGCCGCCCTTGTTGGTGGTTGAAACCTTTTCGATTTTTTCGAGGACATCAATTCCTTCAATTACCGTTCCGAACACGCAATATCCATGGCCATCGCCCGCTTCTGCCTTATTCAGGAAGCCATTATCTTTGCAATTGATGAAAAATTGACTGCTGGCCGTGTGGGGTTGGGGCAATCTTGCCATGGCAATGGTGCCCTTTTGGTTTTTCAATCCGTTTGAGGATTCGTTGGTGATGTTCCCTCGGGTTGCTTTTTGTTTCATGTCAGGATGAAATCCGCCACCCTGGATCATGAAGTTTGAAATTACCCGATGGAATATCGTTCCATCATAAAATTTCTCATCCACATACTGAAGAAAATTGGCCACGGTAACCGGGGCAAGTTTGTCCTCGAGTTCGATTAACATATCGCCCATGGAGGTTTTCAGGCGGACCTTGCTTTTGCTCATTACTGCTCTTTCAAAAGTGAAAATGGGTTAATAGAAATGGTACAAAGATTAGTTAACCTTTTTGGCCGACTTAATCACGATTGGATCTATTGGCACATCGCTATGTGGGCCATTTCTGTCAGTTTTAACCACACGAATTTTTTCGACAACATCCATGCCTTTAACAACCTTTCCGAAAACACAATATCCCACACCATCACGGGATTTGGCTTTATCCAGGAAATCGTTGTCCTTGACATTTATGAAAAATTGGGAGGTGGCGCTATTAGGAACCGAGGTTCGTGCCATTGCCAGAGTTCCCTCATTGTTCGACAGGCCGTTTTTGGATTCGTTTACAATTGGTTCCTTGGTGTTTTTTTGTTTCATTTCCGGGGTGAAACCGCCACCCTGAATCATGAAGGTGGGAATTACACGGTGAAAAACCGTCCCGTCATAATGCCCAGATTCCACATAAGAGAGAAAATTCTTGACAGTTACAGGGGCCTTTGATTCGAAAAGCTCCACTGTGATATTTCCCAGGGATGTTTCCAAAATTACTTGGGGATTTTTGGAGTCTTGAGCCGATGCCATTCCTCCAAGCGATAAGCAAAGTGCCAACAAGCCACGAAACATTCGCATATGATTTCCCCAATTTGGTTTCAGGTTCATAGGGCGGGATTCCAATGGAAAGACCCCGCTTGAACCGCACGCAAAATTCTATCGGGTAAAGCCGCAAAATGAAACCCATTTGAGGCCAACATTCAAGCCCATCATCGGTGAGGGATAAAAAAACAGAACCGAGTGGTGGGAATCGGATCGTTTGGAAACCGATCCTTGGGGTCCATCCCGGAACTGCTTCCGATTGCCAATAAGGAATTCAATGGCACACATTTCGCTCCATGCTCCTAAAATACAATAAGGAATTCTCAAAATGAAGGGTGAACATGATAAGTC
>CAWUOD010000151.1:0-7041 GCA_963923115.1 uncultured Singulisphaera sp. | reverse complement strand
CGTCAGATGTGTATAAGAGACAGGGTTATAACATCCGAGTGGTCAAGGATTTTTCCAGGATTATTATTGATCCCCAAAGTGTGAATAAGAATGATTCGTTCGTAGCCGCCTGTGGCTATTCTTTTTCCATCCCTGGACCAAGCCATTGCCGTGATCAAATCTTTATGGCGTGCGGAAATCTGTGGTCCCTTGGGGGTGCCTTTTTCGGGATCGAGGAGCGAGACTTGGCCTTCCACTCCCGGGATACCACTGGCCACGGCAAGAGTGGTTCCATCAGGCGAAAGCCTGACCTGGGTAATCCTGTTTGGGGACCGGGAGAGAATGTGGACGCGGACAGTCCAAAAATCCAGGCCTTTTGGTTTTTGAAAAATCAGCAGTTTCCCGCCTTGGGCGCCAACCACGAGGGTGCCATCCGGGTTGGCATCGAGGGATGTCACCGGCTGGGCCGATTCCGTTTGGCCGACAAAAAGGAAAAGAAGAATGGAAAGCATTTGCAATCGACCCTTTTGGGGGTGAATCCGAGTGGGATGGAAAGATTAGTGGTTAAAGAGGAATTCCCGGCTGGTCAGGACAGCCCAAAAGAGATCTTCCAGTGCCTCGCGCTTTCCTTCCGGGGATCCCTTCCAGGCCGCTTCCAGAATGGGTTTGGAGCGGGAGATCTCCTGGATGGTTGGTTTTCGGGAAAGGGCGGATTGCCATAATTTTTCCAATACCTGATCGGGATTCGATCCTCCCTGGACAAGCCTGGAAATCAGGTTTTCCTTTTCTTTGAGTTTGCCATTCAGGGTCGTTCCGTTGGCGACATGCAGGGCTTGGCCAATGGTGGTTTCGGTGCCCCTTTCACAGGAGCACGCCTGGTTGCGTTCCGGTCTTCCAAAGGAATCGAGGAAGGTGGAAACAACAGCGGAATCAGGGAGTTGAATGGCCCTTGTGCCTAATGGATATCCGCCATAGGGTTGACTTCCGTTGCCGCCACCCGGGGTGATCGCGTCAAATTTCGTTGGAGATTCCGTTACCTGGGAATAGGCGTCCAGGAGGACTTCGGCGGGAAGTCTTTTGAGAAGGTGGTGGGAATAATAACGCTCGTCTGTTTCATTTCCACCCAGAGGTGTGGAGGAGCGCTGATACGCAGCGGAGTTCGCAATGAGTCGCAGCATGGCTTTGTTATCGTACCCCGAGTTGACAAAATCACCCGCCAAGCGATCCAGAAGCCCGGGGTGGGAGGCCGGATTGGTCGCCCGTATATCATCGTCGTTTTCGACAAGTCCCCGCCCCATCATGGATTTCCAGAGCCGATTCACCTGGGCTTTGGCAAACCAGGCATTTTCCCGGGATGTGAGCCATTTTGCAAAATCCTCCCGGCGGTTTCCCTTGGCCACGGGACCATCAAGCGGGCGTGGTGTCATGGGAAAGCCCCGGCGTAGGTGATTGACATCGCCTGTCGGTGCATCGACAAGGATGACCTCATCCGCACGATCGCCGGTTTTTAGTGTCACTCTCCCAAAGAGGTTGGCCATTGCCCAGTATTGGTCCTGGGTCCATTTTTCCATGGGGTGGTTGTGACATTTCGCGCAGGCGATCGATGTGCCCATAAAGGTCACGGCGATTGCCTCGTTGAGTTCGGCGGGATCCCTGTGCATCAGGAAAAAGTTGACACCGCCCTGGTCGAGGTTGCTGCCGGTCGAGGTGAGGATATCCCGGCAGGTTTTGTCCCACGGACGGTTGTCGGCCACCTCGCGACGAAGGTGGCGGGCGAATGCCCACACCGCTGATTGGGTGAGTTTTTTGGTGGAAACCAAAAACTGGTCGGAATATCTGTGGGCCCAATAATCCGCATATTCGGATCGTCCAAGAAGTTTTTCAATCCAAAGGGATCGGCGACTTGCAGGATCCAATTTTTCGAATTCTTCCAGCTCCGCCTGCGTGGGAAGGATCCCGCACAGGTCGAGTGTGGAGCGTCTGAGGAATTCGCCGTCCGAGCAATCGCCCGAAGCCGGGATGGCCAAAGCGTCCAGCTTGGACTGAATTTGGAGGTCAATCCAGTTGTTGGTTTTCCCGGGCGCGTATTTGGTGGCATTCGATCCACGGGGTGAGACGACCCGTGAGGTCGCCACGAGATTGTTGTACCAGGCTGAGATCGCTGATTCGCCGGAACCGACCACCCGAACCAGGCCTTCGTTGTCGATTCCCGCAACATCCTCGCTAATGCTGGAAAACTTCGCGCGCGAGGTCACATCGGCGGTGGTTCCGTCCGAATAGACTGCCTGAACCAATACGGCCATGGGGGCGGGATCTGATGCGGATCGGGTAATCGACCCGGGAAAAAGGTACAGGGATGTGATACCCGGTTCCAGATCGGAGGCCGGTGGGGCATTTTGAGAGATCCAGTTGCGGACGAGCAACTCTTCCGGGGAATTTTTCTTCCACTTCTTCCCGCCTGTATGAGGGATTTCTCCCAGGGGTTTTCGAATGGCAAGGCTGTTTGCAGGGAGTTCCTTGTCGATCCGGCGGCCTGCGAGCTGCCCTGTCAGGGCGTGGTGGTCAGCCTGGGGATCATAGCCCCGAAGAGAAAGCTTCAGGCTCCCCTTGCCAGCCAAAGCGCCATGGCATGCACCGCTATTGCAACCGGTTTTGGTGAAAATGGGAAGAATGTCGTTGGCGAAGGAGACTTTGCTACCCCAGGCTGTGTTACCCACTTCGGTGGGGATCACATTGTCCTTGCCGGCGACACGAATCCGGATTTGGCCTTTGCCGGGACTTAGGGCGAGAAATTCCCCTTGGGAGGATATGGATCCCAGCGTCGGTGGTTCGACAGAGACGCTGGCTTGGGAAAAGAGCGATGTTGTTGATTTACCCATCCCTTTTCCCAGGACCAAAAGACCATGCCGATGGTTTGGCCCGGCCAGCCGGATTCGTGGAGGAAAAATTTCGATTTCCGGATCCCTGGAGTCGGAAGATGGCCCCGCAAAGATCGCCGTTCCAATCATCCATACAAGCATGGAAAAAAGATTTTTACGACGGGATATTTGATGGAATAAATGAGGGAGAGTCATCGAGAGGAATCCCCTTAAAAGAGTTCGCGGACAGCGGGGGAATTGTAATCCACAAGGGGAACAGGGCGGTTTTGGGGTCCGGGGACCTCCTGGTGGGGAGAAACACCCAGCGATTCCAAAATGGTTGACGCTACCTCGCCGGGTGAAACCGGGCGGTTCAGGGGTGCGTAACCCAACTCGTCGGATTGGCCAACAATCCGGCCACCCTTGATGCGGCTGCCCGCAAAAAGTGCGGACCATACGCCAGGGTGGTGATCCCTGCCTCCGGCGGGATTGATCTTTGGTGTTCTGCCAAATTCCCCAAGCGCGGTAACCAAAGTCGAGGTCAATAGGCCGCGCTGGGCCAAATCTTCCAGAAGGGCCGAATACGCCTGGTCAAAACTCGGAACCACAAGTCGGGACATTTCGGAAATGTCCGTGAATGGACGGGATCCGTGTATGTCCCATGTGATTTCATCAAAAACGGTTTCGAACATATTCACCGTCACAAACCGGACGCCCCGTTCCACCAGGCGGCGGGCAAGAAGGCAGCTTTGACCGAAACGGGTCCGACCATATCTTTCCCGAACGGCTGGAGGTTCCTTATCAAGGTCGAAAGCCTCGCGGGTTTTCGGGCTGGAAACGAGCCTGTAAGCGTTTTGGAATTGCTCATCCAGTTGCTTTGCCTGTGCAGTTTTGTCGAGTTGGGTGAATTGTTCCTCAACGACTTCCCGCAATTTGCGTCGGCGCTCGGTTCGGACGGGGGGAAGGTATCCGGGTGGCAGGAGATCAGGGATTTCGAAATCTTTGGCCGAGGGGTCCGCATTGAGAACAAATGGGTCGTGTGACTTGCCCAGGAAGCCAGCCGTTTGGCCGTGGGGAAGGTTTCCGCCGGTCCTTCCAATTGGTCGGGGCATGAGAACATGGGGTGGGAGTTCGTTGCGAGAACCCTTCAGGTAGGACACCATGCTTCCAACATGGGGGTGTTCGACCCCGGAGGCGAACAATTTACCGGTTTGCATCATTTGGTGGCCGGTATCGTGGACCGCGGCGGCGGTATGGTAAACCGAACGAACAATCGAAAAATGCTCCGCAAGCATCGCGGTTTTTGGAAAAATTTCGGTGATCTGCATCCCAGGAACCCTGGTGCGGGTCGGTTTGAAGGGGCCTCGAATTTCCTCGGGAGCGTTCGGCTTGGGGTCGAAGGTGTCTATATGACTTGGGCCACCCACAAGGAACAAAAAGATGCAGTTGTGATCCCCATCTGCCGGGGCGGCGGCAGGGGAAAGTAGCGGGCTTAAGGTTAAACCCAATGCGCTAACGCTCCCCACATGGAGGAAATCGCGGCGCTTCATTCCATCACAAAAAGTCGCCGGGCGGTTGGCATCAATGCGGAGCAAGGGGAATCTCCGTGGAAAACAGTTGTGTATTTGCGGAGTTGGGGCAAGGTGTCACAGGGCTCCACAGACTTTATCATATCATCCCCCGCCCCCAAACCATATCAAAACCTGATGACCCGGAGTTCCATCCTGTTGAGGGTGGTCCGGTGGGAGGGGTGGAAACCCCGGCATCAATCCAGGCTGGACCCGTTTAGATCCATGGACAAGTCAGATCCCAAGGCGTTTTACACGCAACGGCGCGAAGAGTTGTATCAGGGCGAAGAGATCCTCAAAGCCTGGGAAGGGCGTCTGGGCCTCGCCCGGTTTTTTGTGTTTTGCGCGGGCTGTTTCTTTGCATGGTCCACATTTGCCTCCCATTCCCTTTCGGGATGGTGGCTGGCCGGAGCGATTGGATTGTTTCTTTGCCTGCTGCTGTTTCACGAAAGGATCAATCGTCGATGGTTCCGTCAGAGGATGGCTCGGCACTCGATTGAAATGGGAATTGAGCGATTGGCCGACCGCTGGATGGGTAGAGGCAACGCTGGTCTGCGGTTTCAGCGCGAGGACCACCCCTATGCGGCAGATCTGGATATCTTTGGCAGTCATTCCTTGTTTGAGAGGGTCTGTCTTTGCCAAACCAGGGTAGGAGAGGATAAGCTGGCGGGATGGTTGCTTCAAGCTGGTAGCCCTGAATCCATTAAGCAGCGACAGCAGGCCCTGATTGAGCTTGCGCCGATGGGTGACCTGCGTGAGCGGATGTACGCCTACTCCAAGGACGCAGCGCCTGTTGATCTTGAGCCACTCGAAAAATGGGGTCAGATGCCAATCAGTCGGGTTCCCCTCGGGATCCGAATCCTGGCGGTGATTCTCACGGTTGTAACTTTTTACGGTTTTTTTGAATGGATCTCCGGACGGTGGGACCTTTGGGTATGGGCATCGAGTTTATTGGCGACATTGGTGCTCAATCTTGTGTTTCGGGGTGTGACCCGCCCGGTTTTGGAAATTGTCGAAAAGCAGGCGGCGGATTTATCCCGGTTGGGCGGAATGCTGCGGCTCATCGAAAAAAAGGATTTCCAATCGCAGGTTTTGCGAGACGCCAGGGAGCGCCTTCACGCGCGCAAAGAGCCGCCTTCCCGTGCTATTGGCCGATTGTGGGTCTATGCGGATCTTCTTTCTTCGCGAAAAAACGCGCTTTTCGCCCCATTGGCAATCGCCATGTCGTGGGAACTTCACATCACCCACCTTGTTGAGTCGTGGCGGACCAAACATGGCCAATACCTTGGCGAATGGTTTGCCACCCTGGGGGAATTTGATGCTTTGATCAGCCTGGCTGCTTATGCCTTTGAAAATCCCGACCACACATTTGCCGAGGTTGTGGAAAAGGATATCCCGTTCATTCGGGCGGATGCGGCAGGACATCCCCTAATTTCCTCCAATCGCTGTGTCAGGAACGATATTCGTCTGGGTGGGCAGGATCCCCGGTTGTTGGTGATTAGCGGCTCCAACATGTCAGGCAAAAGCACCTATTTGCGGACCGTGGGAATGACGGCCGTCATGGCACTGGCAGGCTTGCCCGTTCGTGCGCGCCAGGTGAGTCTTTCGCCTCTTCAGGTGGGGGCCAGTATGCGCATCACCGACTCCCTTTCGGCGGGGCGCTCCCGTTTTCAGGCGGAAATCGAGAGGGTTCGCTTGCTGGTTCGTCTTTGTGACAAGAAGCCGCCATTATTGTTTTTGCTCGATGAGATATTCAGCGGAACAAACTCCCATGACCGATTGGAAGGAGCAAGGGGGGTCGTTGGTGGTCTAATGCGTCAGGAGGCGATTGGCATGGTAACCACGCACGATCTTGCCCTGACCCGGATCGCGGAAGAGATTGGCGTTCCCTCTGACAATGTGCATTTTTCGGATCGATGGGAAGAGCAGGAGCTTCATTTCGATTACAAGATGCGTCCAGGGGTGACCCGACACAGCAATGCCCTTGCACTTATGCGGGCGGTTGGCCTGGAAGTTTGACCCTGGAAAATGGGTTTATCCGCCGAGGAATCCATATTTGCCATTATTGGATGGTTTTATTGTCGAATGAAGGGCGCGATGTTCAAGGCTTCTCCGCCTTGGGTGGTTTGGGCATGGGCAGGCCGGGCAAAGGGGTCGGATCCGCGACCTTTCGGTAGCCAAGCGCGCGCAAGACCTCAAGCACTTCGCACCAGGTTGGAAATGGGCGTCGGTTGATCCGTTTATAAAGATCAATGGCCCTGAGAAATTCCGATTCTTCCCCGTCGTATTCCTTTTCGAAAGTGACCGGATCGATCATCCGTCTTTTTTCCTCGGGGATGCGACGATCCAGGCCGCTTCGCCGTTCAAAGGCGACCGGGATATTTTCCTTGCGTCGATCCTGGGTGGACCGTCGATTGGCTTCATCGGGAGGGGGGGTGTTCGATTCCTCGCTCATCGGGTTATTTTCAGATTCCGGGGGGTAATCCGCCAGTCCAAGTGGAAAAAGTAATGGGAAATCGACTCCGGAGCCCACTCAGGAAGACCGTTTTGCCAAATATTCCCTTAGGGATTCCCGCCATGGGCGCAGTTTTGGAAAATTGGGGTCATTTTCATGAATGGAGCCCAAAACGCTGTAA
>CAWUOD010000150.1:0-7067 GCA_963923115.1 uncultured Singulisphaera sp. | reverse complement strand
TGTGCGGTTGTCTCCTCAATACTCAAGGGAACAGAGACAACGACCGGTTTGCCTGTCTTGCTCCCTGAAGAAATTCCGGAAAACCCAATGACCGGTTCATCGGAAGATTCCTCACATGGTGCATCAACCTCCTCGGGAAGTGGAAATCTCCCCGATACTCCCCCCAAAACATTGTTTTCGACTTCGGGGCTCTTTGAAGACTCCTTTTTGGGGTCATCAAGGCAGATTTCCCCGGCAGGTTTCTCCGCCCGTGCGACCTCACTGGCCAAGCCACCAAAAAGCTCCCGAAGATCCTCCAAAGCACCTTCAAGATCGCCACAAACCGCCCGCATCCGGGCCATGGAATGGCAAAGGGCCGGGAGCTTGCGCCGCTGTTCGGAGGTCAACTCCTCGAATTGTTTCAGAATTTCACGGGCCGGTTCGCGATCCGCTTCACGACGCAGGGTACAGGGATCCTGGGGGCGGAGTCGTTTGGCTTCCAAACCATGCCTTCGGTCAAACCGATCCAGGGCCTCGTAAAGCTCCGGGTGAGCCTGACCGGGACCGTTTCTTTCGCGAATCCTGTCCAAAAGCAAGGGTGTTCTCTCCAAAAAGCGAATGGAACGGCAAAAAAAACCGGGCATTCATCGCTTGCAAAATGGGACATCACAAAGAGGCAAGCACCTCATAGATTTTATGGGAGCAAACCTTTTTGGTGCCTTTTTTTGTGGAGTTTCCCATGCGCCAATCCCTCTTTTCGTCCGTCCTGCCAGGGCTGGGATTGATTTTTGCGATTTTTGGAGCTTCCGGTGGCCTGGCCCAACAAGATTCCACCCCTCCCAAAAGCGAGGATGCCCCTTTCGTACTGAAGTGGCACGGTCAGTCCTTTTTTGAATTGACCACCCCCAAGGGAACTCGCGTGGTAATCGATCCCCATGCCATTGAGGCTTATGGCAGAAAAACCATGGAAGCCGACCTTGTCCTGCTTAGCCACCTCCACACCGACCACACCAGGCTCGAACCGATCACCAACAAGGATAAAGCCAAAGTTCTCCAGGGCCTAAAGCCATCCGCGCAACCAGGTCGCGGAGCCGATTTCAATCCCATCGAGGAATCCTTCAAGGACATAAGCCTGAAAACCGTCCTTTTGTACCACGATGCGATGGAAGGGATGCAGCGGGGAAAAAATACCGCATGGGTCCTTGAAACAGGCGGTCTGCGCCTGGTTCATCTGGGCGACCTCGGTCACAAGCTGACCCGGGAACAACTCCGTCAGATCGGGCCTGTCGATGTCCTTATGATTCCTGTCGGCGGAATTTACACAATCAATGGATCCGAGGCCAGGGAAGTGGTCGACCAGCTCAAACCCAAAAGAATCATCATCCCCATGCACCACGCCACGAGGGTCTATGAGGACCTTCTGTCTCCCGATGAATTTCTTGAGGATTTGCCAAAAGACCGGATCAAAAAACTCCCAGTCAACAAGATCGAATTCCGGGCATCCGATCCGGTGCCCATGGCGCCAATGATTTTCATGCCAAATTTTGAATAGGAATTTTCCCTTTGCGGCGCGCGCGTCGTCCGCGCAACATTGGATCTCTGATTATTTTAAAACCAATAAAAATCTTTATTATCTCGCATAGGGCCCGCGGGAAAACCCCGGGCCAACCGGCCCGACCAAATCGGCCTCGAACCCAATCAGCCGCCTATCATGCGCAAAAAATAGGGAAGCAGGGTAAAATTGGCCAATACAGCCCCAACGAACGCCATCAATATGGCATGGCCGCTATTAAACCCAAGGACAGGGGCAAATGCGATGATCCAGGCTCCAAAATGAATGAGGTTCAGGAATAAAATCAAAAGAAAACGACCCTTCGGTTTTTCCTTGATCGTTCCCATGTACTCGGGATCCATTTGTCGTCCCTGCTCGTCCTGAAAAAGCACTTCGCCGTTCGCGCCTTTATTTCTTTTGAAAGCTACCGTGAAGTCCTTGGCCTCATCGGATGCCTTGACGCGAACCTCGGAATAGGTTCCGGGGAGGGGTCGATTGGAGTCGTTGCCCCTGTATCCGGTTCTTTCGTTAGCGGTGCGCCTGTAAATCTCCTCATTTCCCTCGGCGTCAACAACAAGGATTTCCCTGAAATAGATCGACTCTTTTGCTTTTGGGGCCTCCTGGAGCGGCTTGATTTCCCCGGGAGCAGACCGGGCCACCAGCATCCAAATGACAAAGGAGGCCACAACTACCAGCGAAGCGACGGGTGCCCGCCAAGCCATTCCCTCGACTGGTTGTGTGTAGAGGTAGTTTTGCATCCAGACCGACCACACAAAAAAGACCCCGGCAAGGACAGCCAAGCAAAGAATCAAAGAAACGATCAGAATCATGAAAAGATCCCCGGGACCGGGCGCAAGATTGGCGCGAAGGGCGTTGCGTTAGGTTGGCCGGAAAAGCCGTTTCCGTCAAGTCGATCGGTACAAAGAGACGGGAATTCCCAAAAAATCGGGTGACAGAGTCCATCGCCAGGCTGCCCAAACCTGGTGGGGATTCCATTTCAACGGAAATACCCAAAAGACTGGACCTGCCACCCCACGAACGCCGTGTTTTATTCTTTTTCAATCGGTCCCTTGGGGCCGATAGAACGCGGCGAGGCAAAGACACCTTGGGCGAGAGGTGCCCGGCCCGGTTTTCACCCCGGGCCCTGTTCCTTTGGGGAGTTAACCGGATTGCCCGGCATCTTTTTCCCCATACTGTTCAAAGCGTAAACAAAATAGAAAACGGCCTAAAAAATTCGGTTTGATGAAAAATATATTTTAAAAATGACAAATCCAAGCCGAAATTGCTCCAACAAACGCACCGATATCCAGCAAAAAACCAGAAAGCAGACACCAAAAGGTATCAGGAAGTCATAAATAGAAATTTTAGCTACTGGTGCTGGCCAAATAGTATCCAACACCATCAAGAATTTATCCTTGGCTTCGTTTCAATTTGGTTGAAGCCTGTGCCCAATCCCCAACAGTCGCCTGAACCTCATAAGCTTGGCGATTTCTCCAAACCTCCAAACGGACCTTTTGGCCAGGTCGCAGGGTGGCAATCAGGTTGATGCAATGATTTTCATTTTTGATGCTGTTGCCATCAATACGGAGCAATACATCCCCGGATTGGAGGCCGGCCCCAGCCGCGGGAGTTTCAGGATAGACCGATTCAACAAGGGCGCCATGGACACGATCAAGTCCCAATTTCAAGGCGTCACTGGCCTCAAAGGAGCTCGCCACCTGAAATCCGAGGTAACCGCGGGCGACCGCGCCCCTGGTGAGAAGCTCATTGGCGACTTTTCGTACCAGATTTATCGGAATACTGAAACTCACACCGGTGTTGTTGCCCGAGGTGGAGGCGATAGCCGTGTTGATCCCCACCACTTCCCCTTCCATGTTCAAAAGGGGGCCACCAGAGGAGCCGGGATTGATCGCGGCATCGGTCTGAAGAAAATCCTTGATGCGGATTGTGCTCCCAAGGCTTACCTGTCCCCGTTCCTTGGCGGAAATAATGCCATGGGTGACGGACTGGTTAAGCCCAAAGGGGCTTCCAAAAGCGAGAACCCACTGTCCCACCCGGACGGCATCGCTGTCACCAAGGGTGGCGGGGGTAAGCATCCGCTCGTCACCTTCAATTTTCAAAAGGGCAATATCCGATTCCGGGTCGGTCCAAACCCGACTCGGACGAATGATTCGGCCATCGGAAAGGTTCAGGGTAATCTGTTCGGGCGCCGCATCGGAAACCACATGGTTGTTGGTCACAGCGAATAGGCCGGTCTGCCCGGCAAGCCGAATAATAACGCCCGATCCGGACTCATCGACACTACCCCTTCGGTTTTTTGCCGAGGGCTTCGACGCCTCGACGGCCACCACGGACGGGGAAACCCGTCTGGCAACACTTTCAAAGCGCTCACCCAACCGACTCAGGGAGGTTTCGGTGTTTGTGTCCGCGAAAAGCGAAGGCGTCTGGGCCAATCTATTGGCGACAAATCCACCCGCGAAACAGGCGCCGACCATCAAACCACCCATGCCCATTTTTCCCCAGGGAATATTCCACCGGGAACAGTTGGAGGCTTGTGATTTGTCCATGTCAATCTGGTTCATAAGGCGAACACCCGGCTAGGCGCCCACCATCCATGGCGTTAATCATTCTGGAACCGAATCCATCCTTGGCCGGATATCCATATTACGGCGCCAGCTTGAGGAAAAAAAACAAAAACGAAGCGTTTCGCCACCCGATCGCCCAAATGGGCGTTACAAACCGAAAGACCCAAACCCGAATCCACCCTCTTAACAAACAAAAAACCGTCCCGGAGTTTTCCGGGACGGTAAAGTTTTATCCAAAAATCCTCAACCCGCTTCGGAAAGGATTAGTTGCTTCCATTTCCCGGAGACCCGCCACCACCCGGAGCGCCAGCACCCGGTTGCCCGCCACCACTCTTGGCGGCCTGAATCGCAGCGCGGGCTGCGGACCGATGCCGATCCACAAGAGCCTCTACACGCTTGCGATCAGGGTCGCCCTCGTCATTGACGCTGCTGCGAACAAGGAGCTTGCCATTGGAACCCATAAGGAAGATTTCAACGGACCGCTCGCTGTCCACGACAACGCTGCGGCCTGAAATTTCTCCATCTTTCTGGACAAGCTTCTCATAGCGATAGTTGGGTCCTTCAAAGTCGACGACGAAGAAATCACCCTTTTCGCCAAGGTCCGGTTTGAAGTCCACATCCAGTCCACGCTTGGCATTGGCCTGCCGGGGAATGTCGATTGGCACAAAGGAGTACCCATCGACATCCGATCGCCAGTAGGGGACCAGTTCAATGCGTGAGGTTCTTCCAACAAATTCGCAGCGCCCCACATTCACAATCGCCTTGACCCAGTCTCCCAAATTGATGGTAACACTGCCACGCTTGACGGCTGTCGCCCATTTGTAGACTTCCAGGTTCAAACGGTTCAGATCCGAAGAGACCTTGGACTCGGTGACATAGCAATTGAGATCCGAAGGGGTGGCGTAGGATCCGGGAATCTCGTACCATTCATCCGCGACGATCTCTTTTTCCTTGGCGAAACCGGTTGATGCCACATCCTGCCTACCAAAATTGGGATTGAGCATCACAACCCGGATCCGGTACTGGTAGACTTCGCCCGGCTTTACGGTGGGGTCATATACGCGAACAAGGGCCAAATCCGAGGCGAACATGTCCGCCTGGGTCAAAGCCGTCGATCCGGGAGCACCCTGGGGTCCGCCAAATCCAGGCATTTCGGCACTCGGGCCACCCAAGCCACCGGGCATTCCCATGCCTGGGCCACCCATTCCTGGAGGCCCTCCCATACCTGGTCGGCCAAAACCACCAGGACCTCCGCCGCCGGGACCACCGGGAAATCCACCCGCCATTCCGGGACCACCAGCGAAACCCCCGGGGCCACCACCGGCCATACCGGCTCCGGCCATATCTCCAAATCCCGCTCCGGGAGCGCCCATAAATCCACCAGCGGCAGGCGGAGGCGAACCTGTCGAAAAGATATCAAATTTGTCCGAGGTGGAAAATTTGGGTTTGGTTTGGCTCAGGGCCGCCTGCATCTTGCGGTCCTGATAGTCCTTGAGCATCTTGGTAAGTTTCTGCAGCCCCTTTTCCGGTTCGGGATAAAGCTGGGGCTGATTTGACATATCCGGGCCTTTGGGCTGGGCCACGGCGACCCCACCGATCCCGGGATTGCCCGTTGGCTTGTTTCCGGCACCTGAAACCGAGGCGGGGATTTGCGAATCCGCCTTGGAATAAAATGTCAGCAGTTTGGGCATTACCAAACCGGGATAGGAAACAAGTCCCAATAGTTCGTCTTCGATTTCCGCGCGACCCAAAGTGAAGTTCATGTAACTGCGGAACGAATCCTCCAATTTGATGTCATCCCAATTACCCCAGGCGCCATCAGCCTGCTGGGTTCGCCTTTGCAGATCAACCCTTAGAAACCGGAAGGATGGCAGCGGAGCCTTGGTTCTTGGGTCGATGTTGAGCGACCCTTCATACATGACTTCCTGAATATTGCGCAGTTTGAGTTTTTGACGGAACTCAAGAAGTTGCTTCTTGTATGGGAAAGATGCGGCAATTACCGCCATCCGAAGGGGAAGGGCCATCTCGATGGGCTTGCCACCCTCCTTGGCCATTTCCTCAATGCTGACCTGGGAAGTCGGCAGAGACTTCCTTGGATCGTCCTCGTATTTTTCCTTGAGGATTCGACTGATTTGTGGGGGAAACATTGCGGCCATGCCGCCAGCAGCACCTGCGGCACCAGCGGCGCCAGCAGCCCCACCACCCGGCATTCCGCCACCAATTCCCATACCCGGGCCACCAGGTCCACCGGGGCCGCCGGGGCCCGCACCCGGACCACCACCCAACCTGCCACCACCCGCTGGTCCCGCACCAACTCCTCCGACAAGGCCGCCCCCGGCGCCCTGGGAAGATTTGATCATTAAAACCTTGGAAAAATCTTCATTGAAACTGGCGGCCCGAAGGGGAACGCGCGCAAACTCCACGCGCCCTTCCACAGGCTGGAGAACTTTCGGCATTCTCCTTTTGATTTCGGCGGGATCCTCCGGAATGAGCAGGGGTTCTCCCGCCATGTACGCCAGCGCGTCAATCGGTTTAAGCGCATCTTCCGCGACAGGATCAATCCCGACATATTTGGTCGGTGGTGGGACATCTCCTTCGGGCCCGGCATTGGAAGGATCAGGCTGGGCGGCGGCATATTGCCCCCTGACCCGTGTGTTTTCCTTCTTTAGTTTCTCCTCGTTTCCGGAGGGAGAGGGAGCGGCGATCCCGTTGAAAAGGCTGTAAAAAAGAAGCGAGCCGCCCACGACGGCACCAAAGCCCGCGAGAATAAATTGGCCTTTTTCCAAGCCAATCATTTTCCAGTCGATGTTCTTCAAGTCGGGCATTTTCATGGCAATTTACCTCGACAATGTGTTACCGGGAAAAGTCAAAAGAATTTCGGTTTCAGTTCCGGGTGACACAAATCATTCGTGCCAACCCTGTCTCTTATACACATCTGACGCTGCCGACGA
>CAWUOD010000149.1:0-7139 GCA_963923115.1 uncultured Singulisphaera sp. | reverse complement strand
ACATTCAGGGTCTTGAGTTGAAGGCGGGCGACATGCTCGTCCAACTTCTTGGGAAGAACATAGACACCCACGGGGTAGGTATCATTGTTCAGCCAAAGCTCGATTTGCGCAAGGACCTGATTGGCAAACGAAGAACTCATCACATAGGAGGGGTGACCGGTACCACAACCCAGGTTGACAAGACGACCCTTGGCGAGCAGGATGATCCGCTTGCCGCCTGGGAAAATCACATGGTCAACTTGCGGCTTGATCTCCTCCCAGCCGTAGTTTTCCAGTGATGCGACATCGATTTCATTATCAAAGTGACCGATGTTGCAAACGATGGCCTGATTCTTCATCTTGACCATGTGTTCATGGGTGATGACCTTGTAGTTGCCTGTCGCTGTCACGAAGATGTCCGCTTTGTCGGCGGCATATTCCATGGTCACAACGCGGTAACCTTCCATCGCGGCCTGGAGCGCGCAAATCGGATCAACTTCGGTGACCCATACTTGGGCCGAGAGAGCGCGAAGGGCCTGGGCCGAACCCTTGCCCACATCGCCGTATCCGGCAACCACGGCGATCTTACCCGCAACCATAACATCGGTCGCACGCTTGATACCATCAACAAGCGACTCACGGCAACCATAGAGGTTGTCGAACTTGGACTTGGTGACGGAGTCGTTGACATTGATCGCAGGGAACTTGAGTTCGCTCCGCTTGTGCATCTGGTAGAGACGGTGAACGCCGGTGGTGGTCTCTTCGGTCACACCCTTCACAGCGGCCAATTTCTTCGCGTACCAGCCTGGGTTGGAGGCGATACGGGCTTTGATAGCGGCAAACAGAACGCGCTCTTCTTCGCTGGAGGGCTTATCAAGGACATGGATGTCGGCTTCCGCCCTTGCCCCAAGGTGAAGCAGCAAAGTGGCATCGCCACCATCATCCAGAATCATGTTGGTATCGCCGCCGTCGGCCCATTCGAAAATCCGGTGGGTGTAATCCCAATATTCGACAAGGGATTCGCCTTTATAGGCGAAAACCGGAATCCCCGCGGCGGCAATAGCGGCAGCGGCGTGGTCCTGGGTGGAGAAAATATTACATGAAGCCCAGCGGATCTCGGCACCCAGAGCCTTGAGCGTCTCGATGAGAACGGCGGTCTGGATAGTCATGTGAAGGGAGCCGGTGATGCGCGCGCCTTTGAGGGGCTGGCGGGCGGCATATTCCTCGCGGATAGCCATAAGACCGGGCATTTCCGTTTCAGCAATCGCAATTTCGCGACGACCCCAAGGGGCGAGCGCGATGTCGGCAACATGATAGTCGGTAAACTTGGCAGTTTTGGAAGCAACAGCGGTCACGTTCATAGTCTCCTAAACCAATGAACGGGCGCCGTTGCACAGTAATTTCCATCCCTTCGAGCCTGGCAGATGTGCCCTTGCACATCGTCGCAGCGCCCCTCGATGAGCTGGTTAGTTGGAATTGACCTTAGGCAACGCTCCGTAAGAGAACCAATATCCGTACATGGATATTATTAGGGAGCCGGGTGGGCCAAAGGCAAGAAAAAGTGTTCCCATACCCCCAAACAAACGGTTGCCTTGGCAATCCGGGGTATCGAAAACACGCCCACTTGCAGGCCCCCTGCTCGCCCCCTGGCTTGTGCTCCAAAGCATTCGGAAAAACCTCGCAAATTCACCACTTTGCGCACCATGCAATCCTTTTGCTTGGAAATTCTTCCACGGAACATCCAAATCAGCCCAAAAAACCATTCAGCAACAAACCCAAACCCCGGAACGGGGCCGGCAAGAGCGAAAGAAAGACAAAGACAACTTCCGGGATTGGAGCAAACCGATTGGAGCAACTGGGAAACACCTCCCAATCCAAACCATTCAGGCCAATCGGGAATAGCACCAATCGGAATTGCCTGGTTGGGCGTTGTCCATCACCGATTATCCTGGAAGGCACCACCAACTGCCGGGGGCGCCCCAAAGCCGGATAACCAAACAGATTGTCCCGCTATTTGGCCTCCTTGAGATATCTCCCAAACCAGGCCAAATCCCATTCCATCTTGGCTTTGCGGTTGCTCATTTTGGAGAGGCCATGGGGTTCCCCGGGATAGACAAGCAATTCCGTGGGGACTTTGAGGTTTTCTTTCAGGGCCCGGTATAACATCCGACTGTGTCCAGGGGGACATCGTTCATCGCCTCCCCCCACATGGACAAGAGTGGGCGTTGTCACATTGCCAAGCTGATAAGTCGGGCTGGTCTTTTTATAGATTTCCGGCTGTTCCCATGGGAGACCTTTTTTAAACACAATCGGGTAGGCCGGTTCATCATTGAAACCCCATTCAGCGACCGTGTCGACGATTCCAGCCCCGCTGCTGGCCGCCCTGAACCTCACAGGGGAATCCTTCAGGGTAATCAGGCAATTGGTGAGGTAACCACCGTTGCTCCACCCCATGCACCCCACCCGATTTTCATCGGCGATTCCTTCCTTCACGAGATGCTGGATCCCGGCAAGAATATCCTTCACCTCGATATCGTTTTCCCGGCCAATCAGGTCGGTGACAAATTTGTCCCCATATCCCGTCGAACCGCGATAATTGGGCAAAAGCACCGCATAGCCCGCCGCCGCGAAATAAAGTCGCCCGTTGTGCGGATCAAAACTCAGGTCCGCTTTTGTGCTGGTGGTTGGTCCACCATGAATGGCGACCACCAACGGAAGCCTTTCTCCCTTTTTGTATCCGTAGGGGAGTTCAAGAACTCCGCCCACCCTCGTCCCATCAGGGGCCGTCCAGGTAATATGTTGCACGGTGGGAATTTTCCATTTTGCGGTATGTGGGTTGGGATCGAACAATTCCCCCCCGGGCAGTTTGGCCCCTCCGGCTGGAAGCACAATTTTTCCAAAAGAGGTTGGCGAGGACTCCAGGTGAGGGAGCAATTTGCCGCCTGGCAAGGAGGATCCATTGATCACTTTTCCCTTTTCGATCTTGCTTACGATCGAGCCACTCGTTGCGTTGTGAAAAATGTAACCTGAATCCCCGTTCTTTTCGCCAAGAAACAATAGTTCATCCTCGGCGACCCAATTCATCGAATTGCCCAAACCCCGACCATAACCGACAACCTGGATGCCATCCTTTCTTTCGACGACCCTGGGGGTCCACTCACTACCATTGAGCGAAACCGTGATGACCTCCGCGGGAAAGGCATCGTGGACGGCGGTGAAGGCGAATCGGGTTCCAGTGTGATTCCAACATAAATTTTCAAGCCAGGCATTGGGGCTGTTTTTGGGATTCCGGCGATAGGTGTCCGTGGGCGGAGTGGTGATCTTTCCGTTTTCCCAAAGATCCACACGGCTTTCCCCTTCGCTCTTGAGGACCGTGTCATCGTGGGCGCTGACCAACGCGATCCTGGCGCCATCCGGGGAGCTGGTGAAACCCCGAATATATCGGGAATCATCAACGATTTTTTCACTTCTCCATGTAGACAAACTCAGCCTGTGAATCTCGCTCACCTTGCGCACCCCATGCCCATATTCCAGTTTGGTC
The DNA here is from genome assembly GCA_963923115.1 of uncultured Singulisphaera sp. GTDB lineage: Bacteria > Planctomycetota > Planctomycetia > Gemmatales > Gemmataceae > SYLG01. The sequence continues at coordinate 3,619 of CAWUOD010000149.1, read as the reverse complement.
GCCGCGCGCAATTTGGAGAATTCGTCCTGGTCTGCGAATGTCTTGTCGGTGCTATAAAAAACAGAATGGGCCAATGGGGAATAATCGAACCCGGTCACGCCTCCCTCAACTTTGGTGATCGCCTGGGGTTCCAGCCCTTCCAGGTCAAATTGGTTGTCCGGAAACATCCGCACAAGCTTCAGTTTCCAGATCTGCGTCGATCCATCAAAAGGCGCTTTTGTTGCTCCGGGTTTCTTCCGGTTTCCCAGGAAATAGATCGATTCCCCATTCACCGACCACCGGACCTGGTGATCATTCGCCCGATCAAATGTCAACCTTTGCGCAGGCCCCTTCAGATGGTTGGGGACAATCCAAAGATCGCTTTTTCGGTTGTCCTCCGCTTTGTCCCATGTGGAGAGGGAATAAACAATATGCCTCCCATCCGGGGAAACGCTTGTTTCCATAACGGTATTGAGGCTGAAATAATCCTCAGGCGTGATATTGTGCGTTCGCTCCTGGGCATAAGCCGGAATCGCAATCAGGAAAAGCAGGAAAAAATATCGCATGATCGACTCCAATCGTTTCACGACCATAAGGGTATTACGCCTATTGGTTATGACCTCCACCACAAAGCGTCCACGAAATGCAGGCGATTCCCAAAGCCGAGGGGGCCCTTGGACCCAAACGGGGCATGGTCCAAAAGAGAATGGCCAGGATTTCCTGGCCATTTTTCGTTTTGTCAAATCCTGCCAAAAATCCTGTTACTTTTTCAAATCAAATGGCAGCTCCGAGGAGTCAACCTCTTTGATTTTGAGATCGGCAAATACCGCTCTTGGGCGGCTTGATCCTTTGAGCCTATACCAGCAAACAATCTGCCTGGCATCGTCGATTTTCGCGCCTGATCCCACATAGTGGAAAGATCCAGCCACAGTCTGATCATCCACAAATTGCTGCACGGGTGAACGGTAGATTTCCCGCATAAGAAATTTACCATGCTGTGCGATCATTTCCTTTTGGGCAAATGTCTGATTTCCCTCGGGCAACTTTGAGGCGACAAGGAATTTGGCACTATCGAAGGCGGCAAACGGGGAATCAGGAAAGATCCCATCCTGAAATTTGGCGGCGGCGCCAAGATATACAATCATTTCCTCTTCCGTCACCGTGGGTTTGACTCCCTTTTCCAATTTGAAACCGGTGGGGGGATCCAATGCAAAATCCTTTGCCTCAACCTTGGGATTGAGGTCAATCTCATGGACCATCGAACCCAAGGGAATCATCATGGAAAATTCCTTTTCCGGCTTATTGTTTTTATCCGTGGCGGCTTCCCAATTAAAATCACTCTTGTTTGGCATCCATATTCCCATCAGGTTTTTGGTGGCCTCATCGAAATAGAAGTCCCTCCGCTGAACCCCATCGGCATTTCCCTCATCTATCATGGCCCGGATCACATTTACCTGTTTTTTTTCAAACTCCTTTTTCCCTTGCATCGAAACCGATTTTACCGGGAGCGACTTGGCTACCATCCTGTCCCGGATTGCTTCCCCAACCCAAGCAAATGGCCCGCGGGAATCATAGGTCTGACTGGGAAATTTGAGCAAAGCCTTTTTTTCTTTGAGATCGATATACAGGGATCGACCAACTCGGGAATCGTTTACTTCAACCGCATAAGGTTTCCCCTCCATGTCGAGCCGGGTTTCGCGGTATTGACCGGGGTGACGATAGGAGTAAAGCCTGCGCTCGGGATAAATCCAGGAGCGCTCACCATCTTTGCTTGTTGCCTTCACATAAAAGGTTGTGGTCCAGGTTATTGTTATGGGATCATCAATTCCGGGAATGCTTGTGGCAAACGCGGATTTGTCCAATCCAACCGGCCAAAGGAAAAACAAAACACTTACGGCCAAAATCATGAAAGCCCCAACCAGCCCTATTGGTTTTACAAGGCCCCTACCAGGAAAGTTGCTCCCGGTTGGTAATTTACCCAGAAATTCCAGAGCGACCGGATTTTTCTCTTTCCACGCCGCGAAATCGGGTTGGGGTGGCTTGCCCAGATCCTCCAAAAAGCATTGGGCCAAATCCTCATCACCAAACGATGCATTCATATCCTTGCTACCCTCCATTTTTTTTCTCCTCTTGGATCCCTTGAACTTCAAGTGCCTTGGCCAGTTTGATACGAGACCTTTGCAATCGCCCATGAACGCTTTGCGGCGTGATCCCAAGGGCCTCGGATATCTCGAGATAAGAAAGACCCCCAAAATAGCGCAGAATCACAATCTCGCGGGTAATCTCATCCAGCAGGTCCAAAGCCTCCTTTAATTCAATCCGTAGGGCCGCCAATTTTGGGCCTTTCAAATCGGCCGATTCCTCAACAAGGGCCATGTGAACCGGATATCTCGACTGAAATCGCGATGCGGTCCTTCTACAAATTGTCCCCAGCCACTCGGCAAACCTCTGGGGATTTCTCAATGTCACCAAGGATCGACAAGCGACAACGAAAGACTCCTGGGCTGCATCCTCGGCAAGGTGGCGATCATTCAGCCTTGCCAACGAGATGCCGACAGCAAGCTTGTAGTGGCGTTCATACAGCTTTCCAAAACTCGCTTGGTCACCCCCGGCGGCAGCCAAAACAAGCTCGGCGTCTGTGCGCTCCAACTTTTGCCTGCCCTTTCCAATGGGGAATCGTTTCAGCCCAACTAGCAATTAGTGGCCTGCCACAAGACAAACGGAACGGCTACGAAAAAAAAATTCCCGAAATTTAACAATAAAAGTGACACGGAGGGCCCAGCCCACCCCAAAATGAATGTTTGGGATAGCTTCCCTTATTTAGCCATGTTTTTGTCCAAGCCTTTAAATCAAAAAAAGCAACAAAATGGAGTTACGGATTTTTATTATTTCCCCGGACCAAACCCTATCGCCTTTAGACTTTTTCCATCCCGAACAAAAAGAATACCCTGATCAACCGCCGGTGCGGCCCGAACCGGCGCCTGAAAAGGCGAGGATTTGATTCTTGGCTTGAACCCCTCGGAAGTGGCGGGGGCAATGGTCAGGCTTCCATCCTCACCAACAACCACAATTTCCCCCCCCCAAAGAATCACCCAGCCGCAACCGAAGCCTCCCTCGCTCCAGAAAACCTTTCCAGTTTCCGCATCGACACAGCGCAGTTCCGCCCCCTCCTCCTGTCTTCCATGAAAACCAAAGAGGCGCCCTTTATGAAAAACAGGTGTGCCAAAATGACTGGATAGGGAGGAATCGTTTTTCCAAAGGGTTTTGGCTCCCTTTTGTGGTCCGGAAAGAGCAAGCGCCCCTGTGCCATAGCAAGCACTCAAAAACAGCCACGAAGTGCTGTTCGAACCCATTTTTACCGGAGATGCCGCATTGACAGACGCCTCGAAGCGCGATCGAAAGGGAACCCGGTTCACCACATCACCACTCCCCCCATCCACCAGCACAAATCCCTCGCGTGTGACAAACGCGACATGAAGTTTCCCGTCAATCTCCCAGGGAATGGGCGTCGCATAGCCGGCTTTGTGGTTGGGCAATTTGTGCATTTCCGCTCCGGTGGCGGGATCCAGAGCGACAATTCCCGCCCCTTCCACTCCCGCATTGATCCAAAGCTTGCCACCAATGATCGCCGGGGAGAAAC
>CAWUOD010000148.1:0-7179 GCA_963923115.1 uncultured Singulisphaera sp. | reverse complement strand
GAGTATCGTCGGCAGCGTCAGATGTGTATAAGAGACAGGATTTCAGACTGGTTCATTTCATTTTCAATTTCGCCTAAAGGAACAGTTGTCTTGGCGGAGTCTGATTTTTTTCCCTGCAAAGAGAGAACGCCCGAATCCGAAAGGTTTTTTTGAGTGGCGAGGTTATTGGGAAGATCGGGAAGAGTGATTTTGGCAGGTAAACTTTCATCCAACGGATCGTTCGCAAACATTTCGTGAGCCTGCTGCCCACTTGCGATCCATAACTCCTCCTGAAGCACCGCTTTTTCCAAGCCTGCTTCATGGTTTCTATCCATTCGATCGAAACTAAAACCATAGGGAAAAAAGGCTCCAAAACCCGCGCAGAGGGCAATTCCACAAGTCAAAGCCATTGCGACCCACATGGGCTTTCGAAGACCGGACGGAGAGGTACCAAGTGAAACCGCAGCTGGTCTTGAAAATATTTCCCTAAGAACATCGTTTGTTTCAAATTGTTTTTGAGAAGGGTCGAGGCTGAGGGCTTGGCGAACTCGGCGTGCAATCAAAAGCTGCCCCTGAAAATAATCACGAGCTGTTTTGGATCTTTCCAATAATTGTCGAACCCTTTCGGTTTCATCCGGAGAGGTTTCGCCATCAATATAGGCTGAAATCAGGAGTTTTCGCTGTTCGGTTAGCATAAAATTGAAATGGGCTAATTGTGCCCAAAATATTCTCCCTCAATACTTTGAGTCGGACGAGTCTCCCATTGTTCCAAAATCCAACGCAATTCCTGCCTGGCTCTATGCAATCGACTTCGAACGGTTCCAACGGGAATGTCCAGCACCTCGGAAATGGTTTGATAATCCATTTCCTCAACCTCCTTCAGGATAAGCACATCACGGTAGTCCGCTCCAAGAAACTGAAGGCCCTTTCGGACTCGGGAAATCTCATCCAGAAATTCCGCATTTTTCATGGGTTGGTTGTAAGTATTGTGATCAACACGCTCCTTTTGTGATGCGTTTTGCCTGTCTTCAATAAATGGATGGTGTTTTCTGTGGCTCCGACGAATATCAAATGCGCAGTTTAAAGCAATTTTGTATAGCCAAGTGTAAAACTGGCAACGATTCTGAAACCTGTGAGCGGCCCTAAAAACCTGCAAAAATGCTTCCTGCGTAGCATCCTTTGCATCTTCAGGGTTTTCTAACACCTTTTGGATAGCATTGTAAATCCGATTGTAGTATTTATCAACAAGTTTGCTGGCGGCATGAGGATCTCCAAGGCCGGCTGCGATAACAAGCGCCCTATCCTCCTCTTGGGATTGATTATTGTTTGCCATGCCATGCCCCTTTGAATTAAATTATTCCTTTCCGGAGCCTGTTAATCAATCCGGATCCCGCCTTCTTGCCAAAACTTCCCGGCGACACCGAAAAATCTTAGACTTGGAACCGGAAAACCAACCGGAATTCCCAAGGCAAAAACGCTATTATGTCTAGGTCGTGTGATTTAATCGAACCGGGGAATCCTCAGCGTGGCAAAAAAGCTTGGCGCGAAACAACCCAAAACCAATCCTGCCCCCGGAAATTCCTCTTTGGCAAACCTACCGGCAATTGTCGTAAGGGGCGCTCAGGAACATAACCTGAAAACTGTTGACCTTGATGTCCCCAAAAACCAGCTGGTTGTATTCTCCGGTGTGAGTGGGTCAGGCAAAAGCTCTCTTGCTTTTGATACCATCTTTGCTGAAGGCCAGCGTCGTTATATCGAATCACTTTCCAGCTATGCCCGTCAATTTCTGGGGCAAATGCCAAAACCCGCCGTTGAGTCAATCCAGGGCCTCGCCCCAACCATCAGCATCCAGCAAAAGTCCGCAAGCAGAAATCCAAGGTCAACCGTTGGAACAATTACGGAAATCCATGACTTTCTAAGGGTGCTGTATGCACGGATTGGGGTTGGTCACTGCCCGGAATGCTCCCGCCCTATCGAAGCTCAAACACGCGAACAAATTGTTGAACGCCTGAAAACATGGGGACAAGATGACCGAATAATGATTTTGGCTCCTTTGGCTAAAGCACAAAAAGGGGAATTTAAAGACTTATTTGCTGACCTTCTGAAAAAAGGATTTCTTAGAGCTCGAGTTGATGGAAAAATCATTCGCCTGGGCGAGGAACTCGGCCTGGACAAAAGAATCAGGCATAACATTGAACTGGTACTTGATCGAGTTCAGGGTTCAGGGGATCGCACCAGGTTGGCGGAGGCGGTCGAAAACGCATTGAGCCATGGTGGTGGAGAACTGATCGCCGTTAGAGAACCCAAAGACGGCAAAGATGCGCCGGACACAGCCGAGCTTCATCTATCCAGCAAATACGCATGCCTTAAATGTGGTATCAGTTTTGCTGAACCCACACCCCAAATGTTCAGCTTCAACAGCCCGCAGGGAATGTGCGCTTCCTGCGAGGGAATGGGCCAAACATTCACATTCGATCCCGATCTATTGGTCCCGGACCAGGAGATCAGTTTTCAGAAAGGCGCGGTAATTTTGGGAGGCTCGATGGCCTCTATGGGTAAATGGCGAAGGCACATTTTTGAGGGTGTAGCCGAGGCCCTGGGAATCAATCTGAAAGCCCCCTGGAAATCACTTCCGGAAGGCCACAAAAACGCATTGCTTTATGGCACCGGTGACACCCATATCACCTTTACCTGGAAGCGTCGGGGCGGGTCGATTTGGAAACACGGAGGGGTTTGGGAGGGAATCATTCCCCAATTAATGGCCAGCTTCAAAAAAGTTACAGCCGGGCCAAGAAGAATGCAGCTTCAAAAATATATGCGAGTGCTTCATTGCCCAGCATGCAATGGAAAGCGACTCAACCCTCAGGCGAGGTCCGTAAAAATTGGATCCAAGACCCTTTGCGAGTTGGAATCGGAGTCCATAGCAAAGGTTAACGATTGGATTCAGCCCGGAAAAGGATCTCTTGAAAATCATTTGGGAAGTGTTGAAAAACAAATTTCCCATGAACTGCTCAAAGAGATCCGCACCCGGCTCGGTTTTCTGATGGATGTTGGCCTTCATTACCTAACTTTGGACCGGGCGGCCCCAACCTTGTCAGGAGGCGAATCCCAACGAATCCGACTAGCAAGCCAAATTGGCTGTGGACTTGTTGGTGTCCTTTACATTCTGGATGAACCATCCATTGGATTACATCCAAAGGACAACGAGAGGCTCTTGGCAAGCCTGAAAAAGTTAAGGGACCAAGGCAACACAGTAATTGTTGTTGAACATGACGAAGACACCATGCTGGCCGCGGACCATATTGTTGATTTCGGACCTGGTCCGGGAGTCCGCGGGGGGCGTGTTGTCGCCCAGGGCCCTCTTTCCACAATCCTTAATGCACCTGAAAGCGTTACCGGCCAGTTTCTAAATGGCACACGCTTCGTGCCTTTGCCAAGTCAAAGACGCAAGGGAAACGGGAAGTCCCTGGTGGTGGTTGGTGCCCGCCAGAACAATTTGAAAAACCTTACCGTAAAATTCCCACTTGGCGCGTTCATTTGTGTAAGCGGGGCCAGCGGATCTGGCAAAAGTTCACTGGTTAACGAAATCCTCCTTGAAGGTCTCAAAAGAATTCAAAATTCCACCATTGGCGACGATGAAGAAGAAGATACCCAAGTAGGAATTGGACTACACGACCGGATCGAGGGTGCGGAACACATCGACAAGGTCATAGCCATTGATCAATCCCCCATTGGCCGAACCCCACGCTCAAATCCAGGGACCTACATAAAAGTTTTTGATGAAATCAGAAAACTCTTTGCTTCGGCGCCAGATTCCAAAATACGGGGATGGGAATTAGGCCGCTTCAGTTTTAATCGCCCGGGCGGACGATGTGAAGCCTGCGAGGGTAACGGAAGCAACAAGCTGGAGATGGATTTTCTGGCAGATGTTTGGGTCACCTGCCCGGTTTGCGAAGGAAATCGTTTCAACCACGAAACACTTCAAGTTCGCTGGCGTGGAAAAAACATCCACGATGTACTGGATATGAATATCCAGGAGGCCTTGGCTCATTTTGAGAATGTGCCAAAAATCAGGGATATGCTCGAGACCCTTGTTTCGGTTGGCATGGATTATGTCAAGATCGGCCAACCCGCCCCCACTCTTTCCGGAGGCGAGGCCCAACGGATTAAATTAGCCAGGGAACTCTGCAAAAAATCCACGGGAAAAACACTCTATATTCTCGATGAACCAACAACCGGACTTCACTTTGAGGATGTCCGCAAATTGCTTGAGGTCCTCCAATCCCTGGTGGAACTCGGCAATACTGTCTTGGTGATTGAGCACAATCTGGATGTTATCAAGACCGCGGACTGGGTCATAGATATGGGCCCTGAAGGGGGTACAGGAGGCGGGGAGTTGGTGTTGGAAGGCACACCGGAAACATTGGCCGGTTGCAAAAGGTCCCACACGGGAATTGCCCTTAAGGCTTTCCTTGACCCGGAGAGAATCAACGAAGCCCTTTTGGCGCAAAAAAGGCAAAAACAAGGATATTATGTTGCAGATCCCGGGATCCTACGGGTCGAGGGTGCGGCCCAGCACAATCTACGGGAAGTTGATCTCGAAATTCCTCGTGGAGCAATGACGGTTTTTTGTGGTCCAAGCGGTTCCGGAAAATCCAGCATGGCCTTTGACACCATTTACGCCGAAGGCCAAAGGCGCTACATCGAATCCCTTTCGAGTTACGCCCGCCAGTTCCTTGGGCAGATGGAAAAACCTCGCGTTACAAAAGTTTCTGGTTTGAGTCCTGCCATCTGTATTGAACAAAAAACCACAGCCCGCAGCCCACGCTCGACCGTGGGAACAGTTACTGAAATCCATGATTATCTAAGAGTCCTGTATGCAAGAATGGGTACTCCCCATTGTCCTGATTGCAATATTCCTGTTGGAACACAGTCCCGGGAAGAGATTGTCCGGCGCTTGGGAACTTTTCCGGAAGGAACAAAGCTATACCTTCTCGCACCCCTAAAACGCAAAGGCCAGGAAAAATATAGCCAACTTGTAGAGGAGGTGCGAAGACTGGGCTACTCCCGTATTCGGCTTGACGGAACCACCCACGACATCGAAAACCTGCCAGAGATTGATCACAGGAGGAGACACAAGATAGAGGCGGTTGTTGACCGGGTAGTGGTTCGGAAAGCCCAAATTTCCCGGCTCGCGGAATCCGTCGAAGCAGCCTTGCAATTGGGCCAGGGAAACATGGAGGTGGCTTTTGTTGAAACCGGTACGCTCGAGAAAGAGTGGAAAGTGGAGCGTTTTAGCCAGCTCCTGTCCTGCAACAATTGTGGCAAAGGATTTGAGCGTCTGAATCCCCACAACCTATCCTTTAACAATCCTCTGGGCTGGTGCATAGCATGTGAAGGCCTTGGGTTCCGCGAGGGAATGGACCTTTCGTTTGCGGTGAGAAACTCCTCCCTGAGTTTACGGGAGGGGGTCCTTAATTTTTGGCCTTCTCTCGCCGAACAAGCTGGCCATAAAAAATCCCCATTTCTTCCCTGGGCGGAAGCTATCGCCCGTGTTCTTGGAATTTCGCTGGACACCCCATTTCAACAATTACCCGAAAAAGCCAAAAGTCTCCTACTTCACGGTTTTGGCGAGAAAACAATACCATTAAACGGTGAAAATAATCAACATTTTCAGTACCGTGGATTTGTAGGTGCATTGGCCGAGAAATTGCGCCATGACCCGGACCAACGCGAAGAACTTGCAAGCCTTGTAGGAAAGGTCCCCTGCCCCTCTTGCCATGGGACCCGGCTTAAACCCGAAGCGTCGGCAGTTCGCTTAAGAATGGGTGAAAATCGTTTTCCCACATTGCATGAACTTTGCTCCGAACGCATTGCGGTGATACATGAGTGGTTTTCAGAGTTCGAGCCAGCCGGAGAATGGAAAAAAGTAACCGGGGATCTACTAAATGAGATCCGGGAACGATTGGTATTTCTGGTTCATGTGGGACTGGATTATGTAACCCTCGCCCGTTCGGCCCCAACACTTTCAGGTGGCGAATCCCAAAGGATTCGGCTTGCGAGCCAAATTGGGAGCGGCCTTACGGGTGTTCTTTATGTTTTGGATGAGCCTACGATTGGTTTGCATCCCCGGGATAACAATCGGTTGCTTGAAGCCCTTATGAGGCTCCGCAATTTGGGAAATACCCTGGTTGTGGTCGAACATGACCGGGATGTGATCGCGTCCGCGGATATGGTGGTGGATTTTGGCCCGGGCGCGGGAGACTTCGGGGGATGCGTTGTAGGCAAAGGAACACCATCAGAATTGGGAAAAATTCAAGGATCCCTGACCGGACAATACCTTTCTGGTGCTCGTTGCATACCGATCCCCGAGCGACGCCGTTTCCCGATAAAACAAAGACACATATTTCCTACATCTTTTATAGAAATTATTGGGGCTCGTCAAAACAACCTGAAAAATCTTGATGTGAGAATTCCGCTTGGTGGCGTGATTGCGGTTACCGGTGTAAGTGGTTCTGGGAAAAGCTCCCTTGTGGATGATGTCCTGAGGGGTGGCCTTCTTCGCCAACTAAACCGCACCAAAGTCGCCCCACCAATGGTGGATGAAATCCGGGGACTGGCGGCGCTCGATAAACTAATACACATTGACCAGGATCCGATTGGAAACACACCACAATCCAATCCTGCAACATTCACTGGACTTTTTGATCATATTCGCGACTTTTTTGCCAGACTTCCCGGTTCAAAAATCCGAGGCTGGCTACCCAAGAGATTCAGTTTCAACAAGCCGGGAGGACGATGCGAGGCCTGCGAGGGAAATGGTCAACGAAAAATTGAAATGCATTTCCTGCCTGACATTTGGGTTGTCTGCGAGGTATGTGCCGGAAAAAGGTATGCCCCGGAAACACTTCTTGTTGAATATAAAGGAAAAAGTATTTCTGATGTTTTAAATATGCGAGTTTCCGAGGCCCTTTCACTTTTCAGGGCTTTTCCCCGCATGAGGCGAATCCTCCAAACCCTGGAAGAAGTTGGTTTGGGATACCTCACCCTAGGCCAATCGGCGCCAACACTTTCAGGAGGAGAGGCCCAGCGGGTCAAATTGGCGGCGGAGCTCGCGAAAACCTCGACTGGAAGAACGCTTTATCTATTGGATGAGCCCACCACAGGCCTTCATTTTGAGGATGTTGCCCGTTTAATTGA
>CAWUOD010000147.1:0-7258 GCA_963923115.1 uncultured Singulisphaera sp. | reverse complement strand
AAGGGGCCAAACCGGAGATTTGGGCATACGGTCTGCGGAATATCTGGCGGATGGCCTTTGATCGAAAGACGGGAGCGCTGTTTGCCGCGGATGTTGGCCAAAACCTTTTTGAGGAGATCAATCTGATAAAAAAAGGTGGCAACTATGGTTGGAATTTCCGCGAAGGTTATCACCCCTTTGGAAACAAGACACCTCCCGAGGGTGCCAAATTTCTCGATCCGATCTGGGAGTACGACCACCTGGTTGGAAAGTCGATCACGGGCGGACATGTCTATCGTGGAAAGGCGATTCCCGCCCTTGAGGGCTGCTACCTTCACGCAGACTATGTTTCCGGCAAAATCTGGGCCCTGGATTATGACCAGAAGCGGGAACGAGTCCGCAGCAACAAGTCCATTGAAAGCCCCATGCTGACAACCATCACCTTTGGCGAGGACGAAGATGGCGAGGCGTATTTCGCGATCGTCAGTGGCGATGGCAAAGGCATTTTCAAGCTTGTGCCCGGCAAGTGATCCAGGCCGGAATCATTGAACCCAAAGCGGTGAGGCGGTCCCTCCGGGCCAAATCACCGCTTTTTTTGTTGTGGATGAAATGGGAAATCACCAGCCGCCGGGAGTGGTGAACGGACCAAAGATACGAACGCGGGGATGGTTGACCACTGGGGAGTTTTTGTCGGGAAGTACCCTGTTGGTTGGCAGAACCATCTCCTTGAGCAGGTTTTTGCAAATTTGAAGTTCGTAGCGCAATTGGATCATCACTTCGATGGAGGCCCTTTCTTTTTGGGCCCGGGCTACTTTTCGCTCAAGGAATTCGACCTGTTCGGCCAGGAGGTCGACTCGGTTTGGTCCTTTTTGATTTTTTTCGGCCAGGTGGTGGCATGCCGCAATGACATGGTAGGGATCCCGCGGAAAACACATTCGCTCATTGACCGGGCTTAGAAATATCTTCAGATCCACATTGGGCATGTTTGTCGCCGGGAAACCGCACCAGGAGGCGGAGGCGGGCAGAGGGGCCACGGGGACGGGTTTATTGTCGGATCCCAAAAATTCTACCTTTGCGATCTCGGTTCCCCGGTTATTGCCCAAAGCCGACATCGCGACCAAATCCTCGTAGTGGTACAGAAGGCGATCCATCACCATTCCCCGGCTTTCGGCCAGCCGGATTTTGAGAATGGTCGACCCCGCGAAGGCATCGCGCCTGTTGGGTGATTGGAAATGGATTTTGCCATCTTTTCGGGTTCCATCAGGCAAGAGGGCGTTTATCACAGAGTGATCCTGGGCCATATCCAGATCGCGGGCCAGGGCCTCAAACGAGTTTTTGGCTTCAAGCAATGTTTTTTGAAGCGACTCTTTGGATTGTTTGCCAAGGGTGTGCCCGAGTGAAAGAGCCTGCTCCAATTTGATCCATTTGTCGTCGCAGATTATCCCGTATTCGATTCGGAGCTTGTTTTCCCCGGATTCCACCTCTTTCAGGGTGGCGACCACCTGGGGGTCGTTCGCACCTGGGAATTGGGCGATGGCCAGACAGGCAGAAAAAAATAGTGCGGTTGGGGACATGGCAATTGCGCGCCGCGAAATGGTTGTGGGGTGGATTGCCTGAAATTATCCGATGGGATGAGCTTTGCGCAAGGCCGGAGAAACGGAAAACCCGAGCCCACAATCAGCAAAGTAGATCTTTCAGGGCTTCCTCAAGGTAGGGAAACCGGAAAGAATAACCGGTCTCCAGGGCGATTCGGGGACGGATTTCCCGTCCGGAGGCAATGGCCATAGCCACTCCTCCAAGGACCAACTTCAAAGCGAAACCCGGTGCGGGAAACAGGGCGGGGCGATGAAGAACCCTGGCAAGGATTTTTGCAAAATCCCAATTACTGACCGGGTGGGGTGCGGCGGCATTCAATGGGCCATTGACCTTTTCACAATCCAGCCCGTGAAGAATCAGGCCAGTGAGATCGGAATGGTGGATCCAGCTTGTTGGATAGGTATTTAAGCCAAGCGCCCCACCAAGACCAAATCGAAACAGGGGGAGCATCTTGGCCAATGCACCCGCTTTGGGATCGAGAACGATACCCGTTCGCAGGGCAATCCGTCTTTGTCCTTCCATGGGATCCTGAAACAGTTGATGTTCCCATTCCGAGCATAGGTATCCAAGAAAATCGTTCCCGGGAGGTGAGGATTCGTCCATGATCCCCGGTCCCGAGGCGCCATAAAAGCCAATCGCGGAGCCATTCACCCAGGGACAGCGATTTTTTGCCTGGATCAGGGTTTTGCGAATGAGCGAGGTTGGCCTGATCCGGCTATCCCTGAGCGTTTGCCTGAAGGAAGTGGACCACCTTTTTGCGAAAAGGCTTTCACCCACAAGGTTCACCACGCCGCAGGCTTGGGCAAGGTGAGTTTGCCAATCGCCGGGAGTCTGGGGATCGCCTCCGACTATATGGACAAGGGCGCGTTGGCTGGGAGCAAGGGCCTTGTCCCAAAATGAATTTGCTTTTCCGGGATCGCGGGTCAAAAGGGTCGCGGGGCGTTCAAGGCGAACCAATTCCTTGACCAAGCGGCTTCCAAGTTGGCCGGTTGCTCCCGCAAGGAAAAGTCTGTCTCTGTTGGCGATCATTCAATCACGAATTCTGGTGGCGTAGAAGCCAGTTTCACGCTCGCCGAAGCGGGTCGTTCCGGCCAGTGCGGAGCCATCGCCGGTGAATAGCCATGCCTGGAAATATTGTTCGGACCTGGGAAACCGGACCGTGAATTGGGCGGTGTGGTTGGGCATGGCGACTTTGCCAAAAAGCTCGTATCGCTTGTTATCCTTTTCGGAATAGAGGGCTCCGGAAAGATTGCCGTCCTTGTCCGCCTCGATCTCAAGACGGCCCATCCTCCGGCCATCATCGAATAAGCGATAGTGACCGTTAAACCAGTGAACACCCAAGGGTTTGGTGTTGTCGATTGAACCAGGCTTGACTGGTTTTGCCGGGGCGATTTCCTTTTTGACAATCCAAAGGCTTGCGCCTTTTAGAGATTTGAGGTTCAAAAGATTTTCATTCGGTGTGATTTCGAAATCCGCGGGAATCTCCGCTGGAACAACCTGTCCAAGGTCCAGGGAGAAACGAAACCCGGCAAATAGCCTGATGTCCTTGCCCGATTGGACCAAAGCGCGATCCTCGCTGTCCATGCATGTGGCGAAACGCTCCACCAGGAGAATCGGAACGGATTTTTCCGCATCAACCTTTTGCCGTGCCTGGCTTATCAGGATGCGCGCCCAACGCCCCTGGTTGGTTTTGGCGATGAGGAGTGTTCCTGTGGTTCCCGAAAGGCGTCCATCCGCCTCGGCCAATTGTTTGATCGTCAACGACTCCACAGGTGCAAATGAATCCGAGGCGGCAAGTTTGGCCAATTCCGGGCGGTTTAAAAGATCAAAGGAATCCTGGGCAAATCCCGGGCGGGAAAAAGCCAAAACGGCCAAAAGGAGTAGCATCAAGTCGCGCAACAAACAATATCGACTCATGGAGAGGCCTCCGTTGGGGCGTATCTTGTCGATTCTAGGGCCTGCGGGTGGTCGTTGGAAAGCAATTGGGAAAAACCGTTTTCCATTGGGAGGTATTTACTCACTATAAATAGCGGTGGAACTGAATTGTAGAAACCGGCTCCATTAACTTTTTTGGAACAAAAAATGCCTTTCATCACCTTGCTTTTCGCCATCGACCTGATTCTGACAGGGGTTGTTGGCTATCAGGTTACCGGTCAGCAAAGCCCCACAGCCCTGATTCCCGCGGCAATCGGGTTGCTGATGCTGGTTTGTGGTGTGGTGTCCTTCAAGGGGAATCTCCGCAAGCATGCGATGCATGGCGCGGCGGTAATTGGTCTCCTGGGCGTGGTGGGAACCGCCTCCGCGTTTGCGGATTTGGGAACCATTCTTGAAGGAAAGATCGACAGTCTTGCCCGGCCTGCCGCCTCGGTGAGCCGACTCATCACCGCCATGATCTGCATTCACTTTGTGCTGATTTGTTTGTGGTCGTTCATCGAGGCCCGCATGGCCCGGACCGAAAAACCGGCTGCGTAAGGGACTTCCTGGCGGAACCTCTCCCTGATGGCGTTTTTTTAAAGGCCCGCTTCCGGCTTTTGGGGAAGCGGGGGGAAGAATGGGCCGAATTTCTGGCAAAAGCCAAGCGCCCGATTTCAGAAGATTCAGTTGTTGCCGCTTTTGCTTCTGTGTCTTATTTTCCGGTTGTCTCCGGAGGTTTCCCTTTGGCAAGGACGACACGGTTTTTCGGGAATTTGGCAACGAGATCTTTGGAAACTCCAAAGGTTTGGGCTAGCAGGTAATCCGGGTTGGAGCCCAGCCATGTCGACAGATCGATGGATTGAAATGTTCCCGAATTGAGCCCAATAAGGACCCGCGAAGTCGTTTCCGGTTCCAGATTTTCAATCGAGTGGCCATATCCCATGGGTATGTAACCGACATCCCCTTTTTCGAGTATCTCCTCCCTGTAGCGGCCATTTGAGCCGAACATGGTGACGCGGACCCGGCCTGAAAGGATGTATTGCCATTCATCGGCGGTAGGGTGCCAGTGAAGTTCCCGAAGACCACCCGGAAAGATGTCCATGACCAGTCCGGTGATGGTGGTCGAGATGGGAAAACGGCTGGAATCCGCGCGCCATTCCACGCCGCCTGGAAACACTCCAATTGGATCGTCCTTCATCAATTGATAACGGTGCGTTGATGGATTGGGTCGCCACTGTCCCCGATGTTCCGGGCCCGGATCTCTTGGTGGAATGGGGCCACGGCTAAAATAGACCTCTTTTTTGGGAAAATTGGCGAACGAATCGGGAGGAAGGCCCAGATTTTTGGAAAGAACCTCGGGGGAGACATGTCCAAGCCAATCGGTCACGCTGAATGTTCCGAATTCGGAAAAATAGCCGTTGTCGAAAATGAGAATGAAATGGGAAGGTTTGTCACCCAGACACTGGATGGAGTGCCCATGTCCCCTGGGGAAATACCAGATGTCACCGGCATTGAAGTCGTTGGTTTCGGAATTGCCTGATGGTTCGATCGCCGTCGTGCGGACTCGACCCGAAACAACAAAGGCCCATTCTGCGGCCGTGGCGTGCCAATGGAGTTCCCGCATGCCACCAGGTTCGAGGTGCATGCTTACGCCCGCGATCCCTTTGGAAATGGGTAGCTGTCGGACGGTGGCCTCACGAGCGGAATTGCCTCCGACGATTTTTGCATCGGATTTTTCCAGGGCGAACCGGAAGGTCGGTAAGGTCGTGCCATCCAGTAGGGGATCAGGCTGGTTTGGACTCTGGATTCCACCCTTTTCGGCGCCTTGAATGCCGGGAACTGCCGCAGCCGAAGCCGTGGATGCCATAAAAAGCCGTCGGGTAATATCGGACATGGGCTTGATGCCTCCAGTGATTCGCCAAAGCTTCCGTTATCCTAAAGGATCAAAAGAGAAGCCAAATAAGCCAAACGGTCAATATCCTCCCGCGATGCCGTCCTTGCGCGATTCGGTCGCCCCTTGAAGCATTCCGGTTTTGGGGTCAATCATGATGGCCTGATAACCTCCGGAATTGGTTTGGACGAGTCGGGTTTTGTGGCCCAGCTTTTTCAAACCATCAAGTACGGATTTGGGCATACCATTTTCTACAAGAACAGTCCCTGATCCTTCGGCGGGGTCGCCTTTGGGAGTCGCGGATCCACGGTGTTCCATGCGGGGGGCATCGCCCGCGGCCTGAAGGTTCATGCCGAAGTCGATCAGGTTGACAAGGACCTGCACATGGCCTTGAGGCTGCATGTCTCCTCCCATGACACCGAAGACAAGCCAGGGCTGTTTATCCTTTAGGGCCATGGCGGGAATGATGGTGTGGAAGGGGCGCTTTCCGGGAACCAGGACATTGGGATGGTTTTTGTCCAGCGCGAAAAGGGTTCCCCTGTTCTGGATCGCGAAGCCAAGGTCCGGGGGTGTGTTGCCCGAACCAAATCCGTTGTAATTGCTTTGAATCAGGGACACACAATTTCGATCCTTGTCGACCACGCAAAGATAAGTGGTATCCGATTTGCCCAGTTTGGGATCCCCTGCGGGAATATTTTCCAATACGGAATCGGGTTTGATCAGGCCGAGCCGGTTTTTGGCATAACCTTTCGAGGCAAGCTCACGGAATGGGACTTTGGAAAAATCCGGATCGGCATAGAGCCTTGCGCGATCGGCGAACGCCAGCTTTTTGGCTTCTATATACAGATGCCAATATTCAGATGAGGAAAATCCCATTTTGGCCACATCATAATTTTCCAGGGTGTTGAGCATTTGAAGGGCGGCCAGACCCTGGCCGTTGGGGGGAAGTTCCAGGATTTCGATACCCCGATAGGTGGTTGAAATCGGGTCCACCCATGAAGGCTTGTCCCCGGCCAGATCCTCTGAGCGGATCAGGCCACCCACTTCTTTGGAATAGCGGTCAAGATTTTTTGCGATAGCGCCTTCATAGAAAGCTTTGGCGCCATCCTTTGCAATCATTCGGTAGGTATTCGCCAGGGCCGGGTTTCGGAAAACCTCCCCGGTGGCCAGGGCCTTTCCGTTGGGCAAAAAGACCGCGCGTGATCCCGGATCGGCATTCAATTTGGATTCGGAGGCCTTCCAATAGGAGGCAATGACTTCAGGAACCGGCGCGCCTTTTTCGGCATAAGCGATTGATGGATCCAGTATCTCGGCCAGAGGTTTGGTTCCCAGCCTGTCCCGCAAGGCCTGCCAGCCATTGACACAACCCGGAACCGACCAACTCAATGGGCCTTTCTCCGGGATGGAGGCCAATCCTTTGGAGGCAAAAAAATCCGGTGTCGCCAAAGCAGGAGCCCGGCCACTGGCGTTCAGCCCATAAAGCTTTTTCTCCTTGGCCATATAGACGATCGCGAAGAGATCGCCTCCGATTCCGCACGACATCGGCTCCAAGACGCCAAGGGCCGCATTGACACCGATGGCAGCATCGACCGCATTGCCCCCTTTGCGAAGGATTTCCAGACCCACTTCCACAGCAAGAGGATGACAGGCGCAAACCATGGCTGTTGGCGCATGGGTGACGGAGCGGGTCGATTTTCCCGGTGCAAGGGTTGGTCGCTCTTTGGCGCTTGTGGGCAAAACCATGAGTCCCAAAAGGAACGAAACCAGACAATACCGAAGCGGTTGCATGAGATTGGCTTCCCGGGAAAGGAATGACTTGATAAAGCCTTAGCATATGTTCTTCTGACTGAGGCAGTATAGCGGATTGAAAGTTTGATT
>CAWUOD010000146.1:0-7268 GCA_963923115.1 uncultured Singulisphaera sp. | reverse complement strand
TGGAATGGGACCCCGGATGGGAAGAGACACACGATTCCGGGATCGGAAAATTCCGGCGTGTGCAAACCTATATTTTTTCGGGGGACACCGCCGGCTTTGACTTCTATGGAAACTGTTGGTGACCGGGAAACCATTCCGGAATGAAGCGAAATGGGAAATTGTTATTTTTCGATAAATTCCCGGATGCGTTGAACCATTTTCGGTTCCGCCCAGCGATGAAAACCCCGTTTCCAAACCAGATACCCCATGTGGCCGCCATGGTCATGAATTTCAATTTCCATGGAGCCCACCCGGGAGCCGAGTGCCTCGAGGGGATGATGATCCACAAAAGGGTCATCCCTTGCGGTCAGGACCCAACCAGGGACTTTGACTTTGGACAAATGGGTGATGCTTGAGCCCCATTTGTAATATTCGTCCGCATCGGCGAAACCCCAATTCGGTGCGGTAACACGAGTGTCAAAATCACGCAGGTTTCTTGGTGTGGTTCCCTTGAGGGGGAAAAGGTCGGGGTGGATGGTTCGCCTTTGGATTTCGGCTTCCCAAAGTTCCTTGAGGAAGGTCCGTTCGTAGATGCGATTCCTGGGAAGCTCAAGTAATTTGCAGCAAGCTCCCAAATCGACAGGGGGGTTCATGGCGACCAACCCCCTCCAGTTGGGAAACCGGATCGGGGCCTGATCACCAAGGGTTCCCGCAAGGCGCAGGGTGACATTGGCGCCGAGGGAGACGCCCATGATTCCCATGGGGGTTTGGGGATAGATCCGGGAGAGGTGGGTCAGGGCCGCTTCAAGATCTTCGGAACAACCGCCGTTATAAGGCTTTTTGGCGAGGGCGAAACCGTCACCGGCTCCCCGCATATCGAGCCGTTGGCAGGCGATATTCGCGTTGACAAGCTGGATGGCGAGTCGACGGATCGTGTTGGAGGCATGAGAACCGGTCAACCCATGGACCAACACGACCATTGGCCTTGCAGGATTCCATTTGGGTGGGATGTTTTCGTGAACCACGAGGGTGTCGCCATCCTGAAGCGGAACAAAATGGCGCTTTTGGGGTGGGCCAATCATTTTGCCGGGCAGGAAATGGCCTGCAAGGGTTTGCCTGTGGGGGCCCCGCAAAAACCAGGGAGGACGGGGTTGTTGGTTCATCAGTCTTGTTTCGGCCCAGATTGCTAAGATTACTCCATCATCCCCCGGGGGAATGCGGATTTCAAGATTGGGTTCATGGCTTGGGAGTATGTGATGGTGGTACAACCCGAAGGGGTTCGCTGGCCTGCCGAATGGGAACCCCACCGGGCCACCTGGCTATCCTGGCCCCATCAAAAAGCGGATTGGCCCGGAAAGTTTGGACCGATACCATTTGTTTGGGCCGAGATTGTCCGTTTGGTAAGTCTTGATGAATCCGTTGAGTTGTTTGTCCCCGAAGGTTCGGAAAAAGCGGTGCGGGGAATTCTGGGAAAGGCCGGGGTCGACCCAAAAGTCGTCAACCTCCATCCCCAACCCACCAACCGGGTCTGGATGCGGGATGCAGGCGGGATTTTTGTCAAGGACGACGCAGGGCGGAATTGCCTTCTCGATTGGCGCTTTAACGCCTGGGCAAAATACGATGATTGGCAACTGGATGACGCTTTGCCCCAAGCCATGGCAAAGATTCGTGGTCTGGCCAAGTCCAGGGTGATCCAACCCAGAAGGGGAGGAAACCGACTGGTGTTGGAGGGAGGCTCCATCGAAGGTAACGGTGCCGGGGTGATGCTTACAACCCGGGAGTGTCTCCTGAGCAAAATCCAGGAGCGCAATCCCGGTCTGGATCAGACGGCCTATGAAGCGGTTTTCCGGCAATATTTGGGAATAAACAAGGTTTTGTGGCTGAATCGGGGTATCGAGGGCGATGACACACACGGCCATGTCGATGATCTGGCGCGATTTGTCGCTCCCGAGCGGATAGTCCTTGTCCAGGAGAAAGACAAAAACCATCCCAATTATGAGCCTCTTCGCGAAAACGCGGAAATCCTCAAAAGCAGCAAAATGCTTTCGGGAAAGCGACCGGAGGTGATTGGGCTTCCCATGCCAAGGCCGGTCGTTTTTCGGGGCCAGGTCCTCCCGGCCAGTTACGCCAACTACATCCTTACGAACGGGTCGGTGCTTGTTCCGACCTTCAATGATGAGGCGGATCGGGAAGCCCTTGGGATATTGGCGGATTGTTTTCCCGGAAGGAAAGCAATCGGAATCCATGCGGTCGATCTTGTTTGGGGTCTTGGAACGCTTCACTGTCTTTCCCAACAGGAACCCGCATAAAAAAGCTTGGCAAAAGCAAAAACAAAGGGCAAAGGGATTGTTGGGCCATGGGGCCCCTGCCTGGGCGATGTGCTAAGTTAAGTATGGTGAACAGAAAATAGGGGAGGGGTGGCGAGACGAACATGACCAGTACCCCTGCCTCACCGCTTCCCGTCATTGTCGCCAATAGCGTCTGCACCCAATGCGGGTGTGTTTGTGATGACATTGAGCTTGAGATCACAAAGGGCCGGATCACCGCCGCAAAAAACGCCTGTGGGATGGGGCGGGACTGGTTTTTGGGAAACCACGAGGAAGGTGACCACTTTGCGTTTGTCGATGGCGAAGCGGTTTCTTTTGACGAGGCTGTCGATCGTGCGGCGAAAATCCTCCTCAAAGCGCGATTTCCCCTGATTTTTGGACTGTCCGATACCCCTTGCGAGGCACAGCGTCAGGCTGTGGCCCTCGCGGACCGGGTGGGCGCCTGTCTGGACACCACGACCTCGGTAAGTCATGGCGCGTTTGGCATGGCTTTCCAGGAAGTGGGGGAAGTCACCTGTTCTTTGGGGGAAGTGAAAAATCGGGCGGATTTGGTGGTCTTTTGGGGAACCGATCCGGCAACCACCCACCCCCGCCATGGAGAACGATACTCCCTTGAGGCCAAGGGACTTTTCACTCCCAATGGCCGCCCGGACCGGTTTGTGGTGGTGGTGGATGTCGAGGAGACCCCCACCGCAAAAAAGGCGGATCTTTTCCTTCAAATCCGCAAAGGTAGCGATTTTGAGGCGCTTTGGGGTCTTCGCGCCCTGACCAGGGGGCTTGCGACGCGGGACGATATCGGGGCACAGACGGGAATTCCCCTTGAGGTTTTGCAGGGTTTGGTGGAGCGGATGAAATCGTGCCAATTCGGGATTTTGTTTTTTGGTCCCGGGCTTTCCGCGAGCCGGGGCCGCCACATGAACGCCGAGGCGGCGCTGGGGTTGGTCAAGGATCTCAATGATTTTACCCGTTTTTATGCCAAACCGATGACCGGTCCGGGAAATGTCACGGGAGCGGACAATGTGGTTTGTTGGCAGACAGGCTATCCCCTGGGAGTCCACTTTGGCCAGGGATTCCCCCGGTTCAATCCGGGCGAATTCACGGCTCTGGATGTGCTTTCCCGGGGGGAGGCGGATGCGGTGATGCTTGTCGCGATCGACCCGGCCGAACATTTGTCCGTATTGGCCAGAAAAAGACTTGGGTCGGTGCCCTCGATTCATCTTTCCGATGATCCCAAAGCCGAGGGCAACGACCGGGCAACGGTCCTTTTCCTGACGGCGACCTATGGGATTCGCGCGGCGGGCACGGTCTACAGGATGGATGATGTCTCGCTTCCGCTTCGCCCGGCGCTTCCCACGAAAAGGCCGACGGACGAGGATGTCCTCATGGCGATCGAGCGGCGCGCGCGTTCCCTTCAGATCGCCTCGGGTATGGGATCCCCCCCGGGGCAGGCGGGGGCGAAATAATGGCTCTTTTGAAGATATCACAAGCAATTATTTACGATCCGGCCCAAAATATTGATGGCGTGGTTGGGGATTTGTGGATTCGCGACGGAGTGGTTTGCGAGGCCCCTTTGGATCCCGGTGAAAAGCCGGACAGGGTGATTGACGCCCGGGGGCTGGCGGCCATGGCGGGCGGCGTCGACATGCACTGTCATATTGCCGGGCCCAAGGTGAATCTGGCGCGGAAGATGCGCCCGGAGGACAAGCGGTCGGCCGAGCCGGTGCGAAGGACCCTCGAAACCCGTTCGGGCACGGTGGGGAGCGTCCCCAGCACCTTCGCGACGGGCTATCTCTACGCGGGAATGGGTTACACCACGGCGATCGACGCGGCGATTCCGCCACTTTCGGCCCGTCATGCCCTTGAGGAGTTTCATGATACGCCTATCCTTGATAAGGGTTTTTTGATCCTTCTGGGAAACAACCACTACGCTTTGCGGCAGATCGCGGCGGGGGAACCGGGAAGGCTGAGGGATTTCGCCGCCTGGCTGATCAAGTCATCGGGGGCTTTTGGGATCAAGCTTGTCAATCCGGGTGGTGTCGAAAACTGGAAAAGCGGCGTTCGCGGGATGAACGACCTGGACACGCCTGTCGCGCATTTTGGTTGCACGGCGCGGCAAATTATCGCTTCCCTGGCCCAGGCGGCGATGGATCTGGGATTGCCCCATGCGGCGCATATCCATTGCAACAATCTCGGGGTTCCCGGCAATTTCGCCACGACACTCGCCACCATGGAGGCGCTGGAGGGACGGCGGGCCCATTTCACCCATATCCAGTTCCACAGCTATGGTGGACATCCGGACGATCAGTCTCTTTTTTGTTCGGAGACCGCCAGGCTCGCCGATTATTTCAACCGACACAAAAACCTGACCACGGATGTCGGCCAGGTGCTGTTTGGGGAGACGACAAGCATGACCGGCGACGGGCCGGTCGGATATTACCTCAGCAAAATCACCGGCCGAAAATGGACCAACTCCGAGACGGAGATGGAGGCGGGGTGTGGCATCGTCCCCATCACCTACAAGGAAAAGAGCTTTGTCCACGCCCTCCAGTGGGCGATCGGCCTGGAATGGTATCTGATGGTGGATGATCCCTGGCGGATCGCGATGTCGACCGACCATCCCAACGGGGCGAGCTTTCTTGCCTATCCGGAAATCATCGCGCAACTGATGAGCAAAAATTATCGGGACGAGATCCTCGCAAGGGTCCATCCGCGTGTTGCCGAAAAATCCCGGTTGCGCGAAATCGATCGTGAATACACGCTAAACGAGATCGCCATTATCACCCGAAGCGCCCCGGCGAGGATGCTTGGGCTCCCAAACAAGGGGCATTTGGCCCCGGGCGCGGATGGGGATCTGACCCTGTACCAGCCCGACGGGGACAGGCGGCGGATGTTCGAGTTCCCCCGTTTTGTGATCAAATCCGGGGAGGTGGTGGTGGATAACGCGGAGATCCGCCGCGATTATGCAGGCCGGCTCCTTCATGTCCGCCCAGGTCACGACACCGCCGCCATGCCAGACATCCGCAAGTGGTTTGAATCGTTCTACACGATCCAGTTCGATAATTATCCAGTCGATGAGCACTATTTTGACCAGCATACGGTCGTGGATTGCAGGACAGGCGGTTAAGGTGGGATTTCCATGAAGCTTATCATCGCGATCATACAGCCTGGACGACTCGAGGCGGTCAAAGAGGCCCTTGCCCGGGTGGAGGTTTTCCGTCTGACCATTATCGATGTCCAGGGGGCCGGCCGACAGAAAGGCCAAACGGAAACCTATCGTGGTCACGAGCTGACAATCAACCTGCTCAGAAAGGTCCAGCTCCAGATCGCCGTCAACGAGGATTTTGTCGAACCGACCATCAAAGCCATCATGGAGGCCGGGCGAACAGGGCCCGAGGGGCGAATCGGGGATGGCAAAATTTTTGTGGTTCCCCTTGAGGACTGCATCCGGATCCGGACGGGCGAACGGGGGCCCGAGGCGATCTGATAAGGGTTGGATGGGTGTGGTTGATGGATTCCCCATTGAGGGAATCGCTATTGCGGTGAAAGTCGGCAAGTGTTTATGCTGGAGGAAGCCTCTGGTGCGAAAATGCGCCCGGGGTCCGCAAAGCCATACACCTGGGCACTCGGCAAGGATCGCCGGGTACACGCGGTTGGGAGGATGCCGACCATGTTAAACTCACTGATTTTTGCAGGGATATATCCGGGACTTACTCTTTTGGCGGGTCAATCCGAGGCCCTTCCCCGTATTTCCGCCCCGGGCCAATCACAGACGGCGCAACAAGGACCAACCGGTCAGGCGCTAACCTCGCTCGCGGCCGATTGTCCCAACTCTCTTGTTCTTGCCGGCGCCCAGGAATTCGTTTTCCGTGGAACCTTCCAGGAGGAGTTCCTCTCCAGCCAGGTGCAACATGGTCGAACCTGGCGAGTGGAATCGCGCAACCTGATCCTGGCCGAGGAGCGGGGCTTTAAAGTGGCCTCCTTCACTCAGGTCCGACCCAAGGAAGTTCGTGTTCCCGGGTCCACCGCCAAAGACACAACCCCGCGAATCGAGGAGGCCGGTTCACCCGCTTCCCATGTGGTGGTCGCCCGGGTGAATCCAAATGGCCAATTCCTTTCGGAGGAAAGGCAACCCCGCCCGGTTGGTCTTGAGGGGATTCCACTTCGGGACATCACCCTGTTTGTGGGGCTTCCCCTGGATAGCGCCCAGGCGATCGATGGTTGGAAATCCCAGGAAGCCGGAAGACCGGACTGGAACTGGAAACTTGTTGGTCGCGAGGGGGTTCAGGGAGCCCGCTGTGTGGTTCTTGAGGGAGCCCAAACCCCACCCGAATGGGACAAACCCCGCGCCGATCGCCCCGCGTGGAGGCGAAAAGCACGCGCCTGGATCTCCACGACGACAGGCCTCGTCCACCGGTTGGAAAAATCTTACGAGCGGCGAGACGCGGCAAGGGATTATGTCAGTCTTAGGACCACTTTCCGCGTGGAACTCGATAGCACCCTGGGATATCCGGGTCAACTTTTCGAGGACCGCAAGAGGGAAGTCCTCATGGCTTTCCAGACCCAGGAGGAAACCCTGGCCCAGGTGGATGAATCCAATCGCAATCCAAGGGCCTACGACTCCCTGACCCGTCAGATTAACACCCAGATTTCCGATTTTCCCTCAACGCCGTATCGCGCCGCCCTCATGGGGGTGCTTCGGAAGATTGATTTGGCGAAAAAGGGTGAGCTGGCTCCCGCCACCCAGGAGGAGGCCGCTGGTTCCGAAGTGATTTCCGGTCCCGCCGTGGGCAAAATTGCCCCGGATTTTCTTGTGCCCAACATGGACAAAGGGGGAACGCTGAGCCTTCGCAACTGGAAGAACAAGCCGATCCTTCTCCTCTTTTATCATCCCGATTCTCCCAGCGCGATCAGCAGCCTGGCATCTGTCTCTTATACACATCTGACGCTGCCGACGATACTCCT
>CAWUOD010000145.1:0-7269 GCA_963923115.1 uncultured Singulisphaera sp. | reverse complement strand
TTTGGACATAATTCCACCAGGTTTTCAGGGATTCTCTTTCCCGGGTCAGTTGCTGGACCAGGTTTGTTGCCTGTTCATCCATGGAACCGGCCGGTATTTTCTCCGGGGAATTTTCCCCTTCAAGGGAGGCGGCCAAACCTGTGAGGATCTGGATTTGGCATTTACCCACTCCGAGATTGGCCTGGGGTGAAGTCACCACCGCAGGAAGGCTTTCAATCCATACCGAAGGGAGCAAGTCTTCGTCTTTCTGGGTTCGCGGACGATAAAGCCGCAGGGCATGGGCCCCGGATAGGGCAAGTTGAAAGAAGATTTGGCACGATTCCTGGCGGGCGCGCGCCTTCGCCTGTTTTTCCTCGCGAAGGAGGTCCCGGAGGATCTCCTCTTCGGTGACGGAATCATACGCCCCGCTTTTCAGCCCGAGCACATGGATCTCGCGGAAGCTGAGACCACGCGTCTCGCGGATCTCCATCACCTGGACCCCTTCATCGTCCTCGGTTTTGATCTGGTAGTTTTCCGCTTCCAGAACCATGGCGATGATGTTCAGACTATCCGGATCCCCCGAACGGTTGTGCGGCAAGAGGCCTTCCGGGATCGTGGTAAGCTCTCCAAGGATTTTTTTTATCTTTTTCCAGGCGAGCTGGTCCGCCTGGATCACCGAGGGATCCACGCCATTGCACATTCCCTTGATAGGGGATAGCCAATTGGCCAGATCGAGGTCGTTGAGGTAGCGGGTGAGATGGCGAACCGTTTCCGTGAGGGAGCCACTATATTGGGCCAAAAGCTCCAGGGGAGCGTGAATCTCCGCCACCCGGTCCAATAGCTGGGCCCTTCGGGTTTTGGAATCATTAAATCGCTGTTTTTCCTCAAGGGTGGGCCCCTCATCCTCATTGGACGCGCCAAGGACCGATTGGTCGAGTTTTTGTCTCAGGGCTTTCAGCACACCCGGCCACCCGGAAAAATCCCGCCCAAGGTCCATTCCGTCAAGAGCCGTTTCGAGCCAACCCAACTCATCCACCCGTTCCTTGAGTTTGTTTCGGCGGAGAATGGGTTGTCTGAGGAAATCGAGGAGTGTTCGTTTCGAGGGCGCTCCCTCGATACGCTGGATGGCCGTTTGAATCAGTCGTCCCGGCCCCGAGGAAAAAAGTGTTCGGCTGCGGCCCGCGAGATTGATCGTGATGCCCGCTTCGGTGAAGGCCTGGCGGACCAGGGGATCATACTCTGGTCCGGGAAGGACGACAGCGATCTCATGGGGTTTGGGTGCATCGGGTTCCTTGAGCCTCAGGCGTATGCGGCGCACCACTTCCATGGCTTCGGCCTGGATATTTTTGCAATCGATGCGAAGAAGTTTGCCCTCGCCAGGCGGGGGCATTTCCACGCCGATCGTGCGAGCTCCGGTCATTTGCCCAAAGGCCCATTGGGGGAGTCCGGCATTCAGCTCGCCTCCGGCAATGTGATAGGTCGCGCCAAGCTGTTCGCAAAGAAAGGCAAGGAGTTCCCCCCCGTTGCCATCATTTGGACAGGGGATCCAGACACGAATCTCCAGATGCCGGGCCAATTCCCTCAGGAAGGTTAATTCAGGGATACTTAAAAGATGAAATCCATCGACGACAACCCCTTTGGCGCCAAAGGCCTTTGCGTCAAATGCATTGGAGTGGAGGTTGGAGGAGATATTATCGAGCCAACCTTGCCGATCGACACAGTTCGATTGGTTGAGGTTTTCGCGATAATTATTGAAGAATGTCGCAAGGATCGGTTCTCTGGGAATCACCCGGTTATCCTGCCAAACCTTGATAGCCTGATCCATTTGCGCGGCGGTGCCCGCGCCGCTGGCCAGGGTCGGAAGGGCCGTTTGCCATGCCTTGAGCACGCGCAGTCGCCTTTCCATGGAACCAATTTTGCGCAACGCGACTCTCTGTGTGGCGGCAACCTGGTTGACGAGTCCATCAAGGGTTACGATGCGTGGCAACAAGGCGGCCCGGCCGGATTCGGTTCCCGGCCAATTGCGAATGATCGACCGTTTGCGCCTGGCCGAGGGTACCACCCAAATCCAGTCGGGGGCTTCGGACCCTTTCACATCGGCCAGCCAGGATTGTGCCTCGGGGCAGTTGGCTTGTGCGGCAAGGTCCATGGAACCAAAGGGGGAGCTGAGAATGGAAATGGGCATATACAAGCTCTGGATTCCAGGGTTGGAAATTGCCCCAAGGGCAGGGGCCAATAATTATTCCCGTCAAATACTTAAAAATTTCAAGCAGAGATGAAAAAATTGACGAATAGCAAAAAAAGCCACTGATCCCGAGGGACCGGTGGCATGAAAAAGTTCAAAGGACCAAAAAGCACAACTGTTATGAAAAATTGGTGCTTATTTTTTGGTCGGGGTGGTGGTCGAGGCCAATGCGGCTTGCGAGCGCTGGAGTTGTGCTTTGAGGTTTAAAACCTCGGCTTCGGCCAGTTTCAGTTCGTTTTGGGCGGTCGCCATTTCGGCCTGGACCGCTTTTTCGGCAGCGACGAGATCGGTCAATCTCTTTGGAAGTTGCTGAACCTGTTGTTGGGCAGCGGTGATCCCCGCATTGGCTGCGGCGAGGTTTTTCTCGGCCTGGGCCACTGCCGGAACGGTGTCGGCTTCCCGCTTTTTGGCGGCGGCCAGTTCGTCCTGGGCTTTTCGGGAGAGTTCCGATGCGCGTTTTTGCGCATCGGCCGCAGCCTGTTGACCAGCGGCATCAGCGGGTTTGAGGGCCGCGAAGCGGGTGGCGACACCCGCCAGTTCCGCCGCGATCATCTCTGCCGAGCGCCTTGCGGTGAGGGCCTGGGCGGCCAATGCCCTGGCTTCATTTAACTTTGTCTGGGCGGTGGCCTGGTTGGTTTGGGCGGGTTTGACAATCGAGGAGGGATCCGCTTGGAGTTTCCTGACAGCGGCGATTTGGGTGGCGGTCCCCGTGAGTCGCTGGGTTATCGCGGCAACTTTGTTTTTGGATGCGAGAGAAGCATCTTCGGCCGCTTTGACGGCGGATGCGATTTTGCTGGCGCGCTCAACAAGAGGGTCCGGATTGGAGCTGAGTTCGCCGATTTTTTTGCCATCGGCGACCGTCCAGACTTCGACAACCCCCGACCAATCCCCCCCAAGCGCCCGGGTGGAGTCGTGGGAGAGGACGGACTTGAGCGCCAGATCGGGCATGACGGGGAAGGCTTTTTTCAGGGTGCCGTTGCCATCCCAGAGCTTGACGGTCCGGTCGCGGCCGGCGGAGACGATCTGGCCATCCATGCCGTAGCGAACCGAGAGGGCCGGGGCACCGTGGCCCCACGATTTGACTTGTCCACCATTTTCCATCTCCCACAGGCGGATTGTTCCATCCTCGGAGCTGGAGGCGACAAAGTTGCTATCGGGTCGCCAGGAGATGTCGGTGATCATCCCTGTGTGTCCGCGCAGACCATAATATTCGCGGGCGGTGAAGGCCTCCCAAACAAACAGGCCACCCGAGCGATCGCCCGTCGCGAGGAGGACGCCATCGGGGCTGAACTCAAGCGAGGTGATCCAGTCTGTGTGCTTCTTGATCTGGCTGAGGAGCTTTCCATCCTTTGTGGAATAGATTCGCACCATCTTCGAGGGGCTGCCCAAAGCGATAAGGGTTTGGTCGGGGCTGATGTCGGCGGCAAGGACCGAGTCGGTCTCCTCGCCCACCTGGATGATCCGCTCGCCTGTTCGGACATTCCAGACGACGACCCGGCCCAAAGCCGAGCCCCGGCCCCCACCCGCCAAAAGCAGGCTGCCGTTGCGTGAGAACTTCAGGACCTGGGGGACGCCCTCGGGAAAAGGGAGGACGCCGAGTAATTCGCGTGTATCGGAGTTATAAAGGAGAACTTGTTTGTTTCCGGATACCGCGATCAAAGGGGCCCAGGGGGAGGACGCCAGGGCCGTGATGGCGTTGGCGCGGGCGTATTTCCTGACCGGGTCAAGAGAAAGCTTGGCGGCCGCTTCGGGCATGGGCGGCGGTCCCTCGGGACGGCCACGGCTCACCTTGCCGAGGGAGATATCGGCTTTGGGTTTCATCGCGATGGCTTTCGAGCCCGAATTCTCAAGCGCCCCATCGAGGATCCAGCGTTGGAGCGTGTTGGCGTAGTCGTCCGGCAGCTTGGGCGATTTTGGCGGCATGAACGGTTCGGCCTTGTGGGCCACCGTCGTGTAAAGGGGACTGGCGTCGGGGTCGCCGGGCTTGACCGCGATGCCTCCGGCCCCGCCTTCCATCAGCTTGGTGTAATTTGTCACGATGAGGCCGCTCGACTTCTTGTCGGCGTTGTGGCAATTGCCGCATTTTTCCCGCAAAAGCGAGGCGATGTCATCGTCGAAGTTCAGTTTCTTTTTTTTGTC
Source organism: uncultured Singulisphaera sp. (assembly GCA_963923115.1). Lineage (GTDB taxonomy): Bacteria > Planctomycetota > Planctomycetia > Gemmatales > Gemmataceae > SYLG01. Next base: position 2,906 of record CAWUOD010000145.1, on the reverse strand, counting down.
CTTGGCATCGGCGGCGCAAAGTCCACCACCCATGGCAAGAATCAGACCCAGCGAAAGGAACTTGTTTTTCATGATGCCCATCATCCGGTATGTGTTCGCGAGGTTGTTGTCCGTGTCGGATTTCGCCATGATTGGCCCGCTACAAAAGTCCCCGGAGGAATCTTTCCCCGGGGAGCGCCCAAAACGGGCTTTTAGTGATTGAACATGAACTCGCGGGAGTTGAGGATCGCCCAGAAGGTGTCCTCGAGGGCACGCTGCGCGTTCCCTTCCGCGGCGATCAGTTGGAGCAGACGGTCCCGTTCGTTCGCGGTCGGTTTGCGGGTCAGGGTCCGGACATAAAGCTCCTCGATGATTTCAGGCATCGGCTTCTTTTCGGCGAGGCGTCGGCCAATCAGGTTGCCCTGGTTGATGCGGGGGCCCGTCGCGTCACCATTGAGCAGGTGCAGCGATTGGGAAAGGTTCGGCTCAAGCCGGACCTCGCAGGCGCAAACCGTTTCGCGGGAGGCCCGGCCGAAAGTGGTGAGGAAGTAGTTGCTGATGCTGCCATCGGCGATCTGCACCGCGCGGGCCCCAATCGGCAAGCCAGGGAACTTGTTCTTGGTTTCGGTCACCTGGCTGATGCAGTCGAGCATCGTTTCCGCCTTGATGCGACGGACGGACGCCTTGGCGAAGTTCCTTGTGTCCAACTCGTTGGAAGGGTTGGGCGTGGTGGCAAGCTGGTAGGTGCGGCTGGTGCAGATGTCCCTGACCAGTTTTTTGAAGTCGTATTTGTAGTCGGTGAAGTGCTTGCCCAGCTCGGTCAAAAGCTCCTGGTTCGATGCGGGGTTGGAGATGCGCACATCATCGACTTCATGGATGATTCCCTGGCCAAAAAAGTGGTTCCACACAATATTGGACAGGTTGGTGGCGAAGTAGGGATTTTCGGGGCTGGCAAGCCATTGGGCCATCACCACCCGACGGTCCTTTCCGGCCACATCCGGGGCGATGCCGCCAAGGAACTTGGGCTTCATCTGGCGACCACCCAGCGGATGGCTCACTTCGCCACCGCCGGAATTGAACACAACGATTTCCCGCGGGTCGTCCGTGCCCTTGCGGCCAATCTGGCTGAAGAACGCGGCGAAGCCGTAGTAGTCGTCCATGGTCCAGCGGTCGAAGGGATGGTTGTGGCACTGGGCGCACTGGATTCTCATTCCCATGAACACCTGGGCGACATTTTCGGTCACCTTGAGGATGTCGGTTTCATTCTGGTAATAGTTGGTGGCCGGGCTCTTGAAGGTTCCGCCCGAGGCGCCAAGAAGCTCCTGGACCCATTCGTTGGTGGGGACATTCTTCGCGATCTTTTCCTGCAACCAGTTGTAGTAGAGGAGCATCGCCTTGTAGCTGACCTGGTTGGAGCTCTTGATCTGGAGCAGTTCAGCCCATTTGAGAACCCACAACTCCGCGAATTCCTTGCGTCCAAGAAGTTCGTCCACCAGCTTGTCGCGCTTGTTGGCGGCCTTGTCGGCCATGAAGCGGTTGTAGTCCTCGGGATTGGGGAGCGTTCCCGTGATATCAAGCGACACGCGGCGCAGGAACTCCTCGTCCGAGCAGAGTTCCGAAGGCGCTATGCGCAGCTTTTTCAGTTTGTTGTTGACGAGCGTGTCGATGTAGTTGTTCTCGGGAACCTTGGGGAAGGAGAACTGAAGCGACTTGGGCAACACCACGAAAGGCGAGCCAATCGTGAAGGTGTGGAAGCGGGCCATGATGAAGGCCTCGCCCCGTTCGCCCGCGGTGACCAAGCCTTCGGGAGAAACCTTTGCCGAGGCCTCATTGTTGCTCAGGAAGAGGGCAAGCGGAGTCACATCACGCTCGGTTCCATCGCTGTATTTCGCCTTGATGACCATCTGTTGGGTCGCGCCCTTGCCATCCAGTACGGCGTTTTTGGGGAAGAGTTCCGCGCTCACGGGCAGGGCGACTGTCGGGGGATCGACGGGAACGCCCGCTTCCATCCAGCGGACAATGGTGTTCCAATAACGATCATTGGCGGAAAAGCGCTGTCCGCCCGTGTGACTTACCTTGCCGACCGATTTCTCAAGCAAAAGCGACTCTTCCGGGGCGGCAAGATTGAGGCGCCTGCCGTTGAGTTCGCGTGTGAGGCGTTGATGATCGCCGTCCATGTCAAAGCCGAAAAGGGATAGGCGAAATCCGTCCTTGCCGCGGGCGGCGCCGTGGCAACCACCGGTGTTGCAACCCGTGCGCATGAAAATCGGGGCGACATCCTGCTTGAAGCTGATGGGGCGCTCCTCGGTGGCCTTTTCCACGCTGACAGGAACCAGACTCGCCCGGCCGCCATACTCCACGAGCAGTTCAGTGAAGCCGTCCGCCTGGGGAAGAAGGACATGGTTCTCGATCTTCGCGAGGGTCGGATTGGCGAGGCGAACCTTGGCCTCGGCCGTGACATCGCGGGTGATTCCGTCCGCGAAACTGGCCACCACGATATAGCGCTGTTCGCCACGCTTGGTCTGGAGCTTGATGTCGCCCGGGAAAATCTCGAGCTTGACCGGGTTGGGGAGGGACGATGGAGGCACCGGAGCGGCGGCGGGAGCCGCGGGCGTGTTCGCCGCGGGCGCCTTCGCCAGAAGCATCGCGCCCATGGCCAATGCACCAATCACCTTGAACCGGTTCGTTGGCTTGAAGAAACTCATGGTTTTCATCCTCTTTCGTGATCGCGTCTTTTTGGGAATCGGCCATGTTGTTGGTCCGATATCCCGCTGATCCCAATGGGACCAAAGCCCGGAAATATTTGGGGGGTCACTTCCGCGACACCCTTTTGGAGACTATTTTTTGGGGGCGGCGGCAGGCGCCGCGGCATCGGTTTTTTCCCGTTCGGCCTGTTCGAGGCGAAGCTTTTCCAAACGGGTGAGCCG
>CAWUOD010000144.1:0-7276 GCA_963923115.1 uncultured Singulisphaera sp. | reverse complement strand
CGGCAGCGTCAGATGTGTATAAGAGACAGCCTGGAACGATATGCCCTCCCAATGGAAGGGTTGGCTTTTGGATCATCGCCAATTTCTTCGTTGTCAAAACCCGGCACCCGGAATCAAACCGACCGAAATGCGGGTTCGCTATGAGCGACTGGCCATGGAATTGCAAGCCAAGCGAAAGACCAAACCTCTTTCGCCGGATGATTCGGCGGAACTGGGGGGGCTTTTGTTGCGTTTGGGAAAGCCCGAAGAGGCGCTCGGCATTTTGCAAGCCTCGCAGCGGACCCATCCCCAGCACTTTCGCCTCGCCAGTCATTTGTGTCAGGCCTGGTGCGCCACCGGACAGTGGAATCAGGCCCGCATCCTTTCCGAGGAGTCGATCCGACTTGCTCCTGGGCGGTGGATGGGCCCCGAGGAGCTGATGGCAAAGTGGATACGGTTGAGGCAATCCACCCCGGGCGACCGTCTTGTACCACTTTTCGTGGATTCCTGGGAGGGATTGGCTGAAGCAATCGCTGTCGGGAAACCCTGGGAAAAAGCCAAATCCATTGCGCCCAGTGATTTGGGGAATCTGCAGACCCTGGCCCTTTGGTTTCCAGCCGATCCGGGATTATTGGCCCAGGCCGGTGTTCTTTGCGCCGTTGTTGGGGATGTTCGGCAAGCGGGGCTGATTCTGGAAGGGGCGGTCAGCGAGTTTGGGGTGCGCGACCCGGTGGTGATGAGACTAAGGTCCGTTTGCAAGGAGATTGGAGCCAAACAAACCGACCATAAACCGCACCAGTCATTGGTAAAATACCGTTCGACGAGACCCATCGAAGATTCTTCGGAATTGCCAGATCTTCCGGCCATAGTGCCCGGAATGAGGACGGAGGTTCCCTGGATTGTTTTTTCAAAAACCCGGCTTGGCCCCAGGCGAGAGCCCGAATTTCCCAAGTTTCTCAAATCGCTTGACGGCACGGAAGTTTCCGTGGAAGGGTATTTGCAGCCTTTCGGGGAAAATCTTGACGCCGGAATTTTTTTGCTGGTGGAGAACGCCGTGGGGTGTTGGTGGTGCGAAATGCCGGACCTCACGGGCATGATCCGGGTGGAGCTTGCCGAAAACCAACCCCTTCCCGCCCTGCGCCGGAGCGTGGATGTCCGGGGAAAACTTCGTCTCAATTCCACCAATCCTGAAAGCCACCTGTTTTTTCTGGATGATGTTGTTGTCACCCCAAGGGAGTAATGGGCGGAGCGGGTGGAGCCATTTTGGGTTTGGTTTTTTTGATTTTTTTTGCTGGTGTTTTTTTTTGAGATTCAGGGAAGTTGGATTTTCGCGCAGCCAAAACCTCAAAAGGTGGGATTGCAAAAGGTGGGATTAAAGGGGCGGTACTTTGGTGATTTCTTCCGATTGGGTGGTTGACGCTGGGTCTCCGGTTTCATGGCGTATCTTTTTGGGAATCGCGACGACTTTGATTTTGGAATGCCCGGGAGTGATGTAATGCACGAGGGACGCGTCTATTTGATCACCGGAGTCACGGGCATGGTGGGTCGTTACCTTGCGGAATCCCTCCGCAAGGAGGGTGCCTCTGTCCGCGCCCTTGTCCGGCAGCCCGCACAGTCGCCTTGGCTGGCGGCGGTTGGAGTGGAGTGTGTTCAAGGCGACCTCGAAGACGCTCAAGCCATAGCCAAGGCAACTTCGGGCGTCACCCATGTTATCCACACCGCGGCCAAGGTTGGGGACTGGGGCCCTGTCGAGGAATACAGAAAAGTCAATGTGGAGGGGCTAAGGCGCCTTCTGGAAGGGTGCAAAGGCGGAAATATCAGCCGATTTGTCCACCTTAGCTCCCTGGGCGTTTACGAAGCGAAAGACCATCACCAGACCGATGAAACTGTCGCTCCGCCTGCAAGGCACATGGATGGTTACACCCAGTCCAAGGTCGAATCCGAAAAGCTTGCGCTCGAGCTGGGTAAAGATCTTGGAATTCCGGTCACCGTCATTCGCCCCGGGTTTATTTACGGCCCCCATGACAGGACTGTCGTTCCCAATCTGGTTGCCAAGATCAAATCGGGCGATTTCAAATATCTGGGTTCGGGCCAACAGGCGCTCAACTGTATCTTTGTTGGCAATCTGGTTCAGGGAATCCGGTTGGCTATGGAGTCGCCTGCCGCGGTGGGTGAGACCTTCAATATGACGGACGGCGAGAAGGTCAGCAAGCGCCGTTTTGTCGAAACCCTTTGCGAAAAACTCAAAATCAAGGCTCCGGGACATTTTGGGGTTCCCATGCCCGTCGCCAGGATTATGGCCGGGGTTGGCGAAGGTCTCTATCGTCTGATTGGTGCGAAGAATCCCCCCCTGTTGACGAAAGCAAAGCTCAAGTTTCTCGGTTTGAACCTTGATTTCAGCATCGAAAAAGCCAAGCGCATTCTTGGCTATCAGCCCCGTTTTTCCTTTGATGAAGCCATGGACCAGACGGTGGACTGGTTTGGCTCGATTAAGTAAAACTACCTCTGGATTGGCTTAAAATTTTATACTGGTGCTGCCATGTCGCTTCCTCTTGAAGGCGTTCGCGCGATCATCTTTCTTGAACAGCTATATCAGGAACTTGAGGTGTGGTACCCCTACTACAGACTCAAGGAAGCCGGCGCCCAAGTGCTTTTGGTGGGGCCTGAGGCGGGCAAAAATTATCCAAGCAAACTCGGTTATCCCGCGACCAGCGATCGGGCGGCAAGGGATATTGATCCCCAAACCGTCGATTTGGCCGTGATTCCTGGGGGATTTGCCCCGGATTTCATGCGTCGTCACGAGAGCGTTTTGGCTTTGGCCAACAGCCTCCATGAGCATGGCAAAATTCTCGCGGCAATTTGCCACGGGCCCTGGTTGCTTTGCAGCACACCCGCTCTCAAGGGGCGGAAAGCTACCTGCTTTCACGCGATCAAACATGATGTGATCAATGCCGGGGCCAATTATGTCGATGCCGAGGTGGTTGTCGATGGGCCAATTATCACCAGCCGCAAGCCCGATGACATGCCCGCGTTCATGCGGGCCATTTTCCAGGCGGTTCGTCCCGGGGCGGTTTGAGAAAAACGGGATTATCAGGATCGCTTGAGTTTGTGAATGCCGCAGAACTGCGTTCTTTCCCTGGAGGTTTTGGATGCCCTCCCATTTTTATGCGGCCACAAGGGAAGACCGTTTAGCTTTGGGCATTTCGTGGCCGCAAAGTCGGAGATGCGATCCTTTCGGGGACAAGACCGGCAAGGAAACGGGCCCAGTGGAGTGCATAAATAGACTTGCCCAACGCAAGGCGGATGGCATCGATTCTTGCGACAACGATATTATTCCTTTTGGTGCCTCGGCGTCCCCAAGGGACGGGATTGTCCCGAAACGGAAAAAAGCGATGTCCGGTTTCGGCATCAAAGCCACGATGGCCACAACCAACGCCCACCACGATCAAGCCTTCAAGGTAGGCGTTTTAACAAGTTCCGACCCCAAAGTCCGTCTTTGCAACTCCCAAAAAGTGATGTTCTGTATCGGCCTGGCTGTGGAGATGGGCTTGGAAATGTCTCGGTTTTGGGGCGGCCGCGAGGGGACGAGGTCGATGCCCCGACGGATCCGCTCCTCGCCGAGGTGCTTTCGGCCGACCTTTGTCCCATAGGAATTTCAACAAAACGGAGATAGGTTATGCAGCATTCCCCAGCGTTTTTAAAGATCGTGAACGAGGCCCGGGCGAAGGTGCGGGAGTGTTCGATTGAGGACCTCAAAGCCGTCCTCGACAGCGGTAGCAAGGTTCTTGTTTTTGATACCCGAGAGGATCATGAATGGGCCAACGGACACATTCCCGGCGCCATCCACCTAAGCAAGGGAATCGTGGAGCGTGATATCGAGCGGGTTGTGCCCAATACTGCCGAGACCCTTTATCTTTATTGTGGTGGGGGATATCGTTCCGCCCTTGTGGCCGAAAATCTTCAGCGAATGGGCTACACAGGCTGCATCTCTGTGGATGGTGGATTTCGGGCCTGGAAGGAAAACGGATACAGGATCCAGACGGAGAGCTAGTGCTCGTAGCCTGGGGGTGGTGTGGTTGGGTTTGGGTAAAATAGGCGACTTTGCTGGAATTGTTCGGCCCGACTATTGTTTTGGTGCTAGACTTTACCTGAAACGGCGTTCCACCAGTGGAATCTGGTGTCCACTTGGATTTTGTTTGAAATTCACCGTTTTCGTGGCCATTTGTACATAGTCTCTGTCAAGTGTGATGGGGGAGCTTTCGGGTGATTTGGGAATTGGCTCAGGTATTTGCGCTGTTTTCCGGGATGCTTCTGGCATCCGGAGCAGGCGCACCGATTCCCGAGGAACTGACTTTGGTTCTTGCTGGTCTTTGGTGTGGTGGCCACCCCGAGTTTGATCCCCTGCGTTGGCTTCTTCTTCCCATTTGCATTTTCAGTTCAGTTTTGGCTGATTCGGTGCTTTTTTTCACTGGGCGGTTTTATGGCGAACGGGTACACAAGGGGCAGTTTCGCCTTTTGGGGCTTACGCCGAAGTCGCGCGGAAACATGGAAAAGCTGTTTCATCGTTGGGGAATTTCCCTGTTGGTTGCTGGGCGCCTTATCCCGGTTTTTCGGTTGCCTTTATTTTTGACCGCGGGGCTCATGCGGATGCCGGTGTCCAGGTTTGCCGTGGCGGACCTTATCGGGGCCGGAATCGCAAACAGTCTCTTTTTCCTTTTGGCGTTCTGGATGGGAGACAAGTTCAAGGAGGATCTTGAGTTCTTCCTGAAGAACCTCAGACCGGTGCTTTGGATGGTGGTCGGACTGATATTTGTGGGCTGGGGTGCATGGGCCCTTTGGAAACTTTCCAGACGCAACCGGGAGGATCTGGAATCGGAAAGCGAATCCGCGACCCGGAATGGCTCATCGCACCATTCCTCGCCAAATGGAGCCGCTGTTACGCCTGCTTGCGCTTCCCAAAATGTTCCACAGGCTCACTCGCTCAAAGAGACAGGCTGAAACCCGGTTGTGGTCCGCAATCGAATCCGTCGATTTTTGTCGATTACCAAAGACAGGCTATTGCAAGTGTTTGTTGGTTGTTTTTATCAAGGCGGGAAAATGATCCGGATTGGGGCCAAAATCATCAGGTGACGCGAATGACCCGGTCCCCGGGCATCCAAAGCAAAATCAGGGATATAATCGCTCCCAATAGCCCTGTCGCGAGGCCAAGCCCCCTCAAACCTCCCTGGATACCCATCGCCGTGCTTTGGAGCTTTACCATGGCTCCAATCGCGCCGAAGGAAAGCGCCGCTGTCTGTTCCCCGTCAAATCCCTTGTCCGACAAAAGTATGGCCGAGCGTTCAAGGGTCGCTTGGACAACGGGCCGGCCGGAGCGTATGTTTCTTCGCTGGGCTTCAAAAGCGATATCCGACCCATTGGAAACCGCCGTGCTCATCAGCGCCGGGATAATGATCAGGGGGGCGGCCAGGCAAACAATCGCAAACGCACCCGCGATAGGCATATCTTCCTTGCGCATGCATTCCACCTCGTCAATTAAAAACGAGGCGGGCAGCATCCCCAGGAAAAAACCCCAAATGGTCAGCACAAAAGAAATGTGATAACCCGGGGTGGCCAAATCGATTTGTGAAAGCCAAAGGACCGAGGCGGAGGTTCCTGTTCCGCCAATCACCAGGGTGAGGTGCCGCCAATCCCGGTGTTTGATCTGGACGCAAATCCAGAAGGATAAGGCAAGGGCACAGGTGACCGGCACATAAACCCAACCGGCGGTCTCGCGGGGATATCCCCGCAAATTCACCATGTATTTTGAAAGGATTCCCATGACCGCGGCCAAATGCAAAAGCAAAAGCATTCGACCCGACATGGCGCAAAGATAGGTTTTTGAGCGGATGATTCTGGACATCTGATTGCCACGACGAATGTTGATCACAAGGCGGATGGCCAGAAACGCAAAAAGCAGGCCCGAAAAAATGACAATAGCGGTGTAGGTGTTGGAGGTGAATCCCCCTTTTTCACGCACCCATCCAAAGACAAAAAGGAGACTGATCAGCCAAAAAACCAATGCGTTGATAAACAGCATGTCGATTTCCGGGGCTTTGGATTTCGCCTCCCCTGGTGAATTTTCCGGGGTCTTTTTGAGTCGGGCTGATTGGGGTTGGTCCGCCGGAAGCAGGGAATAAATCAGGGCCATGGCCAACAAACCAAAGGGAATGTTGATCCAGTAAATCCATCGCCAGGAGAGGGCCTCATTTATCATCGCCGCGATAAGCGGACTGGAGCCACGGGTCGCGTAGGCAAGGGAGCCATAAAGCAGGACCGCGGAAAGGAGCATCCGGTCAAAACGGGAATAAAGGTACGAGCGGACAAGGACGATGGTCATACCCTTGCCTATCCCCTCCACGCCCCTGGCGAAAAGCATGGCGGAGAAGCTGGTCGCCATGCCGCAAAGGAGATTTCCCAGGACAAAAATCCCGGTTCCCAAGAGGATGGTGTTTCGCGCGCCCAATTTTTTGGATATTCCAACCCCACCAAAGACCCCATAAATCGTAAACAGCCCCCAGACAGCGCTTAGCCATATTCCATCGCGCGAATCCGATTCGATTCCCCGGCGGATCACATCATCCGCCAAATCGGTCAGGACCAGGGTTTGGTAGACCGTGCCCAGAATGGGCATGACGGCGACAAGGGTCATGAGCCCCTTGTGCGCGGAGGATGGATTGTCCCAGGTCGGGGAATTGGCGCCTGTTTTTGCGGGTATCGAATCCGATTGCGTTTGGCCGGGGGAGGGTTCCATCTGGATTATTCCTCCCGGGCGTTTTCCGCTTCATCAAAGCGGGTGTCCAGTTTTTTTTCCGTTCCAAGGGCTTTTTTCACCCAGTCCTGATCGCCTTTTCCGTGACTGATCGCGACGCGCACCGAAAGTCCGGCCCGGATATCGCTTGTTTTTTGGCTATTTTCCAGAACGATTTTGATGGGAACGCGCTGGACAACCTTGGTGAATTCACCGGAAACGACATTCCTTGGCAAAAGGGAAAATTCCGCGCCGGTGGAGCGATTGAGCCACAATACCCTGCCCGGGATGGTTTCTCCGGTGGCATCGAGGTGGATGTCCGCGTGGTTGCCCGGGGCGATCCCCTTGAGTCTGGTCTCTTCCATATTGGCGGTGATAAAAAGCAAATCAGGATCGTACATGGTTAGGATGGGGATCCCCATGGTGACATGGTCGCCTGTGTTTTTCATTCGCTTCACCACGACGCCGGAAATGGGGGCGGTGATTTTGGTGTTTTCGAGATGGTGTTTG
>CAWUOD010000143.1:0-7279 GCA_963923115.1 uncultured Singulisphaera sp. | reverse complement strand
CGCAAAACTTCCATTGATTGCAATCCTGGGGGGATTTCCAGCTTGACCGGATCGCCTGTGATGCAAGGCAATTCAAGGGTGTCGCCAAGGGCCGCCTGGGCGAAGGTGAAAGGAACCTCGCAAACGAGATCCGCACCATCCCTTTGAAAAAAAGGATGCTTCCGAACCCGGATCAGAACATACAAATCACCTGGAGTAGCCCCGGATGGCCCCGTCTCCCCATAACCCGTAAGGCGGAGGGTCACGCCATCATCAACCCCGGCGGGAATACGAATTTCGACCTCTTGCTGAACCGGTTTCACCCCGCGCCCAGCACACCCCTTGCAGGGGTCCGTGATGGTCTGTCCGGCGCCGCCACATGCCGGGCAGGTACGCTGAATCCGGAAAAAACCCTGACCTTGAAGTATGGCCCCCTGGCCATCACATTTACGACATTTTGTTTTCTTGCTGCCTGGTTTGCAACCAGACCCGGAGCAATCCCCACACGCTTCGCTTCGTGCAACCTTGATCGTTTTGGTGATTCCGCGGGCCGCCTCTCCAAGATCGATCAGGGTCTCAACCTGCAGGTCTTCCCCTGCGTTGCGCCTTTGGCGACCACCGCCACCGCCACCGAAAAAATCATTGAAGATGTCGAAAATGCTCCCCTGCATTCCCCCACCTTCACCATTGCCCCCGGCATCCATTCCGGCATGGCCATAACGATCATAGCGTTTTCGTTTTTCCGGATCGCGGAGAACATGGTAGGCCTCGGTGACCTCCCGAAAGCGGATCTCAGCCTCGGGATTACCCGCGTTCCTGTCCGGGTGCCATTGCATGGCAAGCTTTCGGTAGGAGGATTTGATCCCGTCCTCGTCCACGCTGCGTTCCAGCTCCAGAACCTCATAATAACAGCGCTTGTTTGCCATCTCAACGGATCCGCAATTGCCCATTTGTTACAAATCAAAACGAGGACGAACGGAGGGGAAATTATACCCGTCCCGTCCGTCCTCGGTAGGTTGTCAAAAGTTGATTAGCGGACCGCGCCAACAACTTTCGCCGCGTGTTCATCCTCATCGATCTTGGTGATCATCACCTCGGTCGTGAGCATCAGTCCCGCGATACTTGAGGCGTTGGTGAGGGCCTGCTTGGTGACGCGTGTCGGGTCGATCACACCAGCCTTGAACAGGTCTTCGAATTTCTTCGAAACGGCGTTGTAACCAAACTGGGGACCCTTTTCGCCAGCCGTGCGGATGTCATCGACAACCACGGCGCCGTCAAGCCCGGAATTTTCGGCGATGGTGCGAGCTGGTTTCTCAAGGGCACGGTGAATGATCTCCGCGCCGACCTTCTCGTCATCGTGAAGCTTCTTGGCCAGATCGGATACAACCTTTTGGCAGCGAAGAAGAGCAACACCACCACCAGGAACGATCCCCTCGGCGATGGCGGCGCGGGAAGCGTGGAGAGCATCCTCAACCCGCCCCTTGGTCTGCTTCATTTCGGCTTCGGTGGTTCCACCAACGCGAATAATCGCGACGCCACCGGTCAACTTGGCCAGACGCTCGGTGAACTTTTCCTTGTCGTATTCCGACTCGGTCTGGTCCATCTGCTTGCGGATCTGGGCAATCCTCTTTTGGATACCTTCCTTGCGGGCCGCGTCAGGCTTGGTCACCACAATGGTGCTGGCTTCACGCTCGACAGTGACCTTCTCGGCGGTGCCAAGGTGCTCGAGGGTAATGTTCTCGATCTTGATGCCGAGGTCTTCGCTGATGAAAGTACCACCGGTGAGGATCGCGATATCCCCAAGAATCGCGCGCCGACGATCGCCAAAGCCCGGAGCCTTCACGGCAACCACTTTGAACACGCCACGCATCTTGTTGATGACAAGTGCGGCAAGAGCCTCGCTCTCCACATCCTCGGCGATGATGAGAAGCTCACGCCCGGCGCGGGCCACTTGCTCGAGCAAGGGGACCATTTCCCGGACATTGTTGAGCTTCTTTTCGTAAATCAGGATGAGCGGATTGTCGAGCTTCGCCGACATATCATCGGGATCGGTGATGAAATAAGGGGAGATATAACCCTTGTCGAACTGCATGCCTTCTACCAGTTCGAGGGTGGTTTCGGAGGTTTTTCCCTCTTCGACCGTTATGACCCCGTCCTTGCCTACCTTTTGGAAGGCTTCGGCCATCATGTCGCCGATTTTGCGATCGTTGTTGGCGCTGATCGCGGCGACCTGGGCCACCTCCTCGGAGGACGACATTTTCTTCGAGAGCTTGGTCAATTCCTCGACCACTTTCTCAACAGCCTTGTCGATTCCCTTTTTGACGGCCATCGGGTTGGCGCCCGAGGTGATGTTCCTCAGACCTTCCTGATATACCGCCAAACCAAGAACGGTCGCGGTGGTTGTGCCATCGCCGGCTTTGTCCGAGGTCTTTTGGGCCACGGCGTTAACCAGCTTCGCGCCCATGTTTTCGAAGGGGTCCTGGAGGTCGACTTCCTTGGAAACGGTCACGCCGTCCTTGGTCACGGTCGGACCACCAAAGCTCTTGTCGATGATCACATTGCGGCCTGTTGGCCCAAGGGTGACCCCGACCGCACGGGCCAACTTCTCGGCACCCGCCAAGAGCTTCTTCCGGGCATCATCGGTGTAAAGCATTTGCTTCGCCATCTGGTGTCTCCTTTGTATGGATTGGGATTTGGCCCGGGGTTACTTGCCCGAAACCAGGCGAGCCAGAATGTCGGACTCGCGAAGAATCTTGTATTCCTTGCCGTCGATCTGGACATCGCTGCCAGCGTAGCGGCCATAGACCACTTCATCTCCGGTTTTGACGGACAACGCGCTGACAGAGCCATCTTCGTGGCGCTTGCCTTGACCAACAGCGACAACCCGACCGCGTTGGGGCTTTTGCTTTGCGGCGTCCGGAAGCAGAATGCCGCCAGAAGTCTTTTCTTCGGCTTCGAGTTGCTCCACAACCACACGGTCATCAAGGGGACGAATCGAAACAGCCTTTTCCTTTGCCATGATTGCACTCTCCAAAAAATAACTTGTAGAAACTTGAAAAATTCAAAAGTTGGGAGTCCAGAAAAACTCTGGACTCCCGGGGGCCAATTACATTCCCATGCCGGGCATTCCGCCCATGCCACCCATGCCGCCCATACCAGGCATTCCGCCCATGCCACCCATGCCGCCCATGCCCTCGTCCCCGTGGTGATGGTGTCCTTCACCCTCTGGCTTCTTCTTTTCGGGGATGTCCGAAATCATCGATTCGGTGGTAAGCAGCAAACAGGCGACCGAGGCGCCATTTTCCAGCGCGCTACGGGTCACTTTCACAGGGTCGATAACACCCGCTTTGCGAAGGTCACCATACTCGCCGGAATCGGCGTTGTAACCAAACGATTTGTCCTTTTCGCGGTAGATACGGTTCACGACAACCGACCCGTCCATGCCCGCGTTTTCGGCAATCATGCGACAGGGGTATTCAAGAACCTTCTTGAGAAGGTTGATACCAGCCATTTCGTCGCCTTCCAGTTCGTTCTTGGAGAGGAACGCTTCAGGCTTGTCAAGAACCTTGCGGCCGTTGAGCATTGCGACGCCACCACCAGGAACAATCCCTTCGGCCAAAGCGGCGCGGGTTGCATGGAGGGCATCGTCATAAAGGGCTTTGCGCTCCTTCATTTCGGTTTCGGTCGCGGCGCCCACCTTGACTTGGGCCACACCACCCGCCAGTTTCGCAAGGCGCTCCTGGAGCTTTTCGCGATCGTAATCGCTGTCGGTCTTTTCGATTTCGCGGCGAATAAGTTCACACCGGCCTTCAACACCCTTTTTGTCGCCAGCACCTTCAGTGATGGTGGTGTTTTCGGAGTCGATACGGACCTTTTTGGCTCGGCCAAGATCGGTCAGCTTGATGTTTTCAATGGTGATGCCAAGGTCCTTGAAAATTGCTTTTCCACCGGTCAGGGTCGCGATATCCTCAAGCATCGCTTTGCGACGATCGCCGTAACCGGGAGCCTTGACGGCGGCGACATTGAGCACGCCACGAATTTTGTTCAGAACGAGAACCGCGAGCGCCTCGCCTTCAATGTCCTCGGCAATGATCAGCAGAGGGGCATTCTTTTTGGCGATCATCTCGAGAAGCGGAATCAGCGTCTTGGCGGAGCTGATCTTTTCCTCGTGGATGAGAATGAAGGGGTTTTCGAAAACAACGCTGACATCTTCCTGGTTGTTGACGAAGTTGGGGCTCAAGTAGCCACGATCAAACTGCATACCCTGGACCACAACCACCTCGGTATCGGCGGTTTTGCCTTCCTCGATAGTGATCACGCCATTGGTGGCGCCAACACGGTCCATGGCTTCGGCAAGCTTCTTGCCAATTTCGGGATTGTTGTTGGAAGCAATGGTCGCCACTTCCGTGATCGACTTCTTGTCCTTCGCGTCAACCTTCTCGGCAAGACGATGAAGCTCAGCGACAACCGCGGTCACACCCTTTTGAACACCGCGAGTAAGGGCCATCGGATCATGCCCGGCGGCGATCATCTTGAGGCCTTCGCGGAAAACCGCTTCGGCAATCACGGTCGCGGTGGTGGTACCGTCCCCCGCGACATCGCTGGTCTTGCTGGCGGCTTCCTTCACAAGCTGGGCGCCCATGTTTTCGTAGGGATCTTTCAGCTCGATCTCTTCGGCGACAGTCACACCATCCTTGGTCACATTGGGGCTGCCCCAACCCTTGTCAATGACCGCATTACGACCACGAGGCCCCAGGGTGCAGCGAACTGCCCGGGCCAACTTGCTGGCACCGGCCAGGAGTTTCTGCCTCGCCTCGTCGCTGTAAAGCATCTGCTTTGCGCCCATCCGAATCTCCTTGATTAAACCTTGCCTTGCATAAAATCCGTGAACCATTTGGGGGGATGTCAAACACCCAAGCGCCCATGCGCGCCCCATCGTTGGAGTAACTCTAAGCAAGCATTGTGCCGTCAATAACAAAAGCCACAAACCATTATCAATAAAGGCACTTAAATCTTTCCCACGGCCACCCAAGCCAGAGCAAATTTCTGTCAATCTGGCAGCGAGTCCTTACCAGCGAACCCTTTTGGCAAACAAAAAGGCCCCGGGAAACACCCGGAGCCTTCAGGATTTTTCATAAAAACCGCGCCGCCCGGAAAACCACCAGGCAACTAATCCCGACTCTGGAAGCTCATCAGAATCCTGAAAATGTAATAAAAGAGTGTGACAACCGAGCTGAAAAGCATCAAAGCGGCAGCCACATACATATCCGAGGGAAACCGATGCATCACCTCGGAGGTCTGATAGAGAATGCAGGCGGAAAGGAGCCCCACCATCGCAAAACTAAACCAAACGCCAAGGGAAAGCTGGAACAGCATGGCGCAGATAATCAGACCAACGGAAAGAAAACAACCGATGGTAATGATCGGCCTAAGAAAGCTGTAATCGTTTCCGGTGGTTAACACTGCGGCGGAAAGCCCACCAAAAACGCAAAGGGAGAGGATACCTGCGGATTGAATCAACCCATGCATCTTTTCCGGCCCCAACCGAGCCTCGGCATAAAAGAACATGGGAAGAAGAAGAAATGCCTCCATTACGATGTAAAGACCAAGGCCCAAGTACTGAAGAGCCTGGCTAACACGCTGCATGGCAATCGCCTGGGCGCCCCAGCTGACCACCATAAAACCCAGAAAAATCCCCATCATTCCAAAGGGACTTCGTCCTAAAAAGCCAAACACCTGGTCCCGGGTGATGTTTTGAAGCAACATAGCCTCAATGGCAACAAGGGCCAAAAGCGATCCGGCCAAAAGACCATAGGTCCGCCGCATAAAAGTCGCGCGGGCGGTCGCACCGGCTTGAGCCACCACATCATATCCATCGTTTTCATAACCGTAAGACATCGAACACCTCCTTCGCTTATTATCTGTTATCATTCCCTATTTTCGGAAGCCCGGCAAGGGCAAAGGCAGAGGCAAACGGGACAAATTGGGGATTACCAGGAACCGATTGCCAAAAGACTGTAACCGAATCTGCCATTCCGACTGGGTAAATCCCAAAACTGTGGCATAAATCTTTCCCTGACCTCCCCCACCAGCCCTTAGTGGCTGGGTGTCCGTCCAGGTGACTCCAATTTTGGCATCGCCTGTGACCTTTGCATCGACCGGAACCAGTTTCCAGATGGTTGGATCGCCCCAACTTTGCGGTAGCGACTTGAGCGAGAAAGCCTCCACTTCCAGATTCAGATCCAGGGAACGCCTCTCCGGGCTGAACGCAAAGGTCCCCTCGGGAAGTCGGATCTTGCCACCAAATGCGTTTCCTTCGACCTTGTCAAAAATCACCTTCCCCGTTTCGACCCGGATGTTTCCCCTGGCCTGATTGGCCTTTAGTTGAACGGCGGGAATATACACATCCACACCGAAGGGTTTCACGGCTACCTTGTAATCAACCGGGACCTTTAATTCCGGGTGGATTTTCAGATCCAAAACCAAGGGTGTCTTGCCGGTGAGTTCCACCGTTTCCCAAACAGAAATAGGAACAAAGGGGATCGACCTCAGCTTGGCGGGGTCCATGGGAATATCCCCCGCCTCCAGATGCAGTTCGAGAGAAAATTTGGGCAACAGGGTCAATCGCCCCTTGATGGCTGGCATTCCCCAAACCGCATCCCTGGCGGCCAGGTCAAGATCATATCCCGTCTCATCAGGGGTTAGCTGCCCCTGAATTGCGTTGATTTCCAAAGGGGGGTGCCCTTCCTGGGTCAACCGAAACAGGGCATCATTGACCCGGACAATGGGTAGTTTCCCGGGTGCCCCCCCCGCCATGGGAAAACGGGTCTTGATAAACCCCTTGGCATCAAAGGCGATTTCCATCTCCCCACCGGAAACATCCAGGCAAACTCCATCGGTACCCGATGCAAGGGCTTGCCAAAGACCAAGATCCACGCTTACCCGTTTTGACTTGACCCACGGCGCCGAGCCCTCGTCCGCCTTTAGCTCGATCCCTTCCAGAACGGTTGGTCCCATCCAGGTGAGTGTGTGGGATTGGGCCAAAAACACCTGTTTGGTGGCTTTGGAAATTTGCTGGCAGAGGAAAACAATCGGAATCAAAACAGGCAGGAAAAAGAGCCCCAGTCCCAGAAATCCTCCCGGAACGAGGGTGTAGATAAATCGTTTTGCGGTGCGTTTTCGGCTCATCCGTTTTTTCCAATGCCTTTTTCCATCCTATCTGGTACGCATACATCAAGGATAAGAAAAAAGACTTTCCAAACTTGTTTGAATCTGGACCACCAAGGGGTGGCGGGCCAGA